>NZ_RYDO01000004.1:57542-220184 GCF_003984855.1 Flavobacterium sp. GSP6 | reverse complement strand
ATCAATCTGTCAAGGAACATTGCGCGTTTTGCGGGGTGCAAAGGTAACATCCGTTTTCTATTCTCACAAGCTTTATCGAATCTTTTTTTGAAAATAAATTTTCCTTTTGATCCAATTAACTTGCCAGTATTTTAAAGAACTTCTAAACCATTACCTCACTATAATTATATTCTAATTGGTGTTCAGTAAACTTGTTTGCGGGTGCAAAACTACACCCTTTATTCGCTTTTACAAGCTTTTTAATCCCTTTTTTTTATCCTTTTCTTAACTTTTTCTTTAACTAGCTGATATCACGTTTTTTGAAGATCAAAGTTTTTTCTTTATAACCCTACCCGCCTCCAAAGTATACCCATTCTTTCTCTAAAACGACTATTCCAACTGCAATACTAACACTTCGATTCCTTTTCTTTCTTTGCCAAATATTTCGAAATACAGCTATAGCTGCTCTTTTACCCGCTCTTCGTTTCGCTTTTCTAATTCATAGGGTGCTTTACCTCCATTATTGAAGTCTAAAATTAATCCAACTAATGGTTTTGTGCTATATAGATGGGATAGTGTGTTAAATTGTACTATTGCTTTTATATCCTATATATAAGGTATCATTATATACATCAAAACAACTAAAAGTTCTAAACTAAGAAAGCACGCGTTAGGGATAGTAGTGAAAAGCCCGCAAGAAAGTGGAGCGTAACGCAACTTTATGAGGACTTGTAGCGGATAGCCCGACTCCTTATATAAAAAGAGACTACTACACGCTATAGTAATTCCTCTTTTTATATATGGAGGAACGCTCAAATAATAGCTTAACGCCTTTAGTTTTCTACCTTTTATAGGGTCACGTTAGAAATTACGGATTTGTCTTGTAGCAAAATGTCACTATCACCGGCATATTGATCTTTTGATTTTATTAAAAGCCAGGTGTTTTAGTGTTTCGTTTTTAGTTTCACTAATATGAATTTGCTTTTGAGTTTTTTTTCATTAAGAATAAAACTGAGATGTCCTTTTTGTAAATCGGTCATTAGTTTGCATATCCAGTTTTACCATGCTCTGAGATTTATTTGCTTTAAACAGAATAGAAGTAATCCATTTAAACAACATAAATTTATTTAATGCATATTATTACAAACATTAATAAAAACTTATAAATAAAAAAACCCACCTTTGTAATTAGATAATTAATATATTCCCTCAGCTAAAAAAAGAATAATTAAGGATTTTAATGAGTGGGTTACAAAAAAATTGTTGACGGAATTGCAGTATGTCCTTTCGTGCTAAAAATTTGCGCTGTAATATTTTCCTTTTCTAATATTTTGAATTAGTAAACAAATACTAGAATTTTAGCGATGAAAACAGATGCCTATTGTATTCGCTTAACTTTTAACCAACCAAAAGTTGAGCGGTGCAATTCCTCTTCCACTGGATATTCCGGGGCAAACTGAACACCCTATTCCGGTTTAAACTGTACATGTGATTGCTGATGGCGATTTTATGGGTGTATCTCCCCGAATATTCCACCACCTGACTTGAACCGCCAAAAGGTTGCTTAGCAAATACCATGAATCCTGCCGGATTTGTTAGTATTCATTGCCATTTCCTAAAAGGATCACTTTATGTTTTGTGATGTTAAGAGCAATTTTCAACCCTTTTTACGGACTGTTTTATTTTAATAATCATAAGCGACTTTTACCAGAACGAATTTTAATTGTAGTTTAAATAACATATATTTACTCAATGATTAACAAAATACAGTTCGTTTAGAGGTTTTTATCCCGATCCTTCAGGAGAATTGACGTTATGTGTCAAGTATACCTAAAATCGGAGAAAAATAACGAATTATGACTGAACAATTTTCACAAAAGACACAAGAAGAATTAAAATCTTATGTTTATATTCTAATTGACCCAAGAGATAACAAAATATTCTATGTTGGAAAAGGTTATGGAAATCGTGTTTTTTCTCATATTAATGAAGCAATATTTAATCCAAGCGAAACTGAAAAATTAGAAATTATCAGAGCAATTAAAATAGAAAATTTAAAAGTAAAACACTTTATAATTAGACACGGATTAGAAGAAAATGAAGCTCTAATAGTTGAATCTGTTTTAATTGATTTTTTGACCTTTAGGGATTTTGCAGAAATTGCTAAAATTTCAAATATCGTCGCTAGACATAATTCATTTAACCAAGGAATTAAAACTGTTAATGAATATGAAATACTTTACAATTGTGAAGAATTAAAAAAAGAAAATATTGAACATACAGTTTTAGTAATTAATATAAATAAAACATACGATAATAAACGAAAAAAGAAAAGTGAAAATCCAGTTTATGACAGACCCAATATTTACGAAGCAACTAGAGGTTGGTGGGTATTAGACAAAACAGAGCAGAAAATTCAGAGCTTGTTTTAGCCGAATATAAAGGTGTAATAAGAGCAATATTTAAACATGAAAAATGGGTTCAAGATATTGAATATAGAGGCACAAAAAGATGGGGATTTGAAGGTTCAGAAATTATTTCAAAAGAAATTCTTGATATATATGAATAAAATAGTGCCTAAAATTAGAGGAATGGCAAATCCTATTCGTTATTTTGAAAAAATATAATAGTAAAAAAAACCAGCCAATAACATTTAGCAAACTAGAACATTTAAAACAGCCGTTCTTATGAAGAAACTCGATTGATTTCTTTCCTAAAAGCAGCCTGTTATTTTTTATTAACTTTATTCTAGTCCTTATTATAGTATTCCTTTTACCCTATAAACCTTTATTAACCTACATTAAAAAAAAATGAAAAAATTCTCTTTATTATCCTTCATGATTCTTCTAACCATCAGCTGTGCTTCTCAAGAATCTAGCGTTGCTCGTGTTGATCCTACAAAATACATGAATACAATAACAGCTGACGAACTTAAAACGCACCTTTATATTGTTGCTTCAGACGAAATGGAAGGCCGTGAAACAGGATCTGCCGGACAAAAAAAAGCGGGGATGTACCTCATTGATCAATATAATAAAAATGCGGTTCCCTTTCCTACAGGCGCTTCCGACTATTACCAAAAAATTCCTGCCGCCTTCCTAAATGCAAAACGCAATGAAAACTTACCGGATTCTGAAAACATTTGGGCCTATATTGAGGGTTCTGAAAAACCAAATGAGGTCTTGGTCATTTCTGCCCATTACGACCACGTAGGGACAAAAAACGGAGAAATTTATAACGGCGCTGATGATGATGGTTCCGGAACTGTTGCTTTGTTAGAAATTGCACAAGCATTCCAAATAGCTAAAAAAGCAGGTCATGGTCCAAAACGCTCCATCCTATTTCTCCATGTTACCGGCGAAGAACATGGTCTACATGGCTCCCGATATTATTCTGAAAATCCTCTATTCCCATTAGCCAATACAATAACTAATATCAATATTGACATGATAGGCCGTCGCGATGATGCCCACGCCAGCAGCAATAATTACGTATACGTCATTGGTGCCAATCGATTATCAACTGATCTGGATAACATTTGTACCTTTGCAAATGCTAAATACACCAATCTTGTTTTGGATTACAAATTCAATGACCCAAAAGATCCAAATCATTTTTACGAACGTTCTGACCATTATAATTTTGCCAAAAACGGTGTGCCTTCTGTTTTCTTTTTTAATGGCGTCCATGCTGATTACCACAAACCTACTGATAGTCCGGACAAAATTGAATATGATGCCTTGACTAAAAGAGCCCAGTTTGCATTTGTAACCGCCTGGGAACTGGCAAACCGCGCCGAAAGACCTATGGTAGATAAAAAATAAAGTTTGTATTTGGGCACATCCACGCTTTCACTAGCGTTACAGCGTGGTCGGGCTATTCGTTACAATCTTTTATATCTTGTCAGGATTAAAAACCCTGACAAAATATAAAAGGATTTCCACTGCTATCCCTTGTGCAAACCCACAAGGAACGGATTGTCTCATTTATTAATTCATTTGCAGTCCAATAAAAAACTTCAAATTCTATCTAAATAATTTTACCGGACAACACTGTTTTTAAAAAATGTATATTTGACAACCTAAACTAAAAAAATGCAACTCGTTTTCGCTTCCAGCAATAAAAATAAAATTTTCGAATTACAAAGCATGCTTCCTAAAACCATAACCATTGTAAGTTTAGAAAGTATCGATTGTCTTGAAGACATACCGGAAACAAGCGATACGATTGAAGGCAATGCCATTCAGAAAGCAAATTACATCACTGAAAAATATGGATGCGATTGTTTTGCAGACGATACTGGACTCGAAGTCCATTCCTTAAATGGAGCACCCGGCGTTTATTCTGCCAGATATGCAGGCGAGCAACGCAATGCAAATGATAATATGACTAAATTATTAGATGCCCTTTTGGATAAAGAGGATAGAAAAGCACAATTCAAAACAGTTATAGCACTAAATCTAAACGGGAAACAATATCTGTTTACCGGAATTGCTGGTGGTGAAATAACCTTAAAGAAAACTGGTAATCAAGGTTTTGGTTACGATCCGATCTTTCAACCTGATGGCTATCAGGAAACTTTTGCCGAATTATCATTAGATATAAAAAACAAAATAAGCCATAGAGGAAAAGCAACACAACAACTGATTCATTTTCTAAAGATGAATAAATAAACGATTCAATTGTACTATTTTTATAACAAAAACTTGAATTCCAAATAAAAATTTCACACTAAATACACCAAATCAAAACGATTAATTTTCAAACAAAACGATAACATTCTGATAATCAAATTATAATAAATTGTAAAATCTTAAAATAGCATTAGTTTATATGAATTATAAACAGTAATTTTGCACCCTATTTTAAAAATACATATGAATAAATTTGAACAATTAGGATTGAGTGAATCGTTACTGAAGGCGATTTTAGATCTAGGATTTGAAAATCCGACCGAAGTACAGGAGAAAGCGATTCCCCTATTATTGGAAAAAGACACAGATATGGTTGCGTTGGCTCAGACAGGGACAGGGAAAACGGCAGCATTTGGATTTCCAGTTATTCAGAAAATTGATGCCAACAACAGAAATACTCAAGCATTAATTTTATCTCCAACACGCGAACTTTGTTTGCAGATTACCAACGAAATTAAAAACTACTCTAAATACGAAAAAGGTATTAATGTGGTAGCAGTTTACGGTGGAGCTAGCATTACAGATCAAGCGAGAGACATAAAGAGAGGCGCGCAAATTATTGTAGCAACTCCAGGAAGAATGCAAGATATGATTAATAGAGGTTTGGTAAACATCTCTCAAATCAACTATTGTATTCTTGACGAAGCTGACGAAATGTTGAACATGGGTTTTTACGAAGATATCGTAAACATCCTTTCTACTACGCCAGACGAAAAAAGCACTTGGTTGTTTTCAGCTACAATGCCTGCCGAAGTAGCACGAATTGGAAAACAATTCATGAAAGACCCAATTGAAATTACAGTTGGAGCTAAAAATTCAGGTTCTGCTACAGTTTCTCACGAATTTTACCTTGTAAATGCTCGTGATCGTTACGAAGCTTTGAAACGTTTAGCCGATGCTAATCCAGATATTTTCTCAGTAGTATTTTGTCGTACCAAAAGAGATACGCAAGCTGTTGCTGAAAAATTAGTTGAAGACGGATACAGTGCTGCTGCATTGCACGGAGATTTATCTCAAGCGCAACGTGATGGTGTAATGAAATCTTTTAGAGGAAGACAAATCCAAATGCTTGTCGCTACTGATGTTGCTGCACGTGGAATTGATGTTGATAACATTACTCACGTAGTAAATTACCAATTACCAGACGAAATTGAAACTTACAATCACCGTTCAGGTCGTACTGGCCGTGCTGGTAAATTAGGAACTTCTATCGTAATCGTAACTAAAAGCGAATTGCGCAAGATTTCTTCAATTGAAAGAATCATCAAACAAAAATTCGAAGAAAAAACGATTCCTTCTGGAATTGAAATCTGCGAAATCCAATTATTACACTTAGCTAATAAAATTAAAGATGTAGAAGTTGATCACGAAATTGACAACTATCTTCCTGCAATTAACAGCGTTCTTGAAGATTTATCGAAAGAGGAATTAATCAAGAAAATGGTTTCGGTTGAATTTAACCGTTTTATCAATTATTACAAGAAAACTAGAGATATTTCTAATCAAGCTTCAGGTTCTGAAAGACGTGAGCGCGACGATAGAGATGGTGCTCCGAGAGAAAACAACAATGGTGGCGCAACACGATATTTTGTGAACATAGGTTCTAGAGATAACTTTGACTGGATGTCATTGAAAGATTACCTGAAAGAAACATTAGACTTAGGTCGTGATGACGTTTTCAAAGTAGATGTAAAAGAAGGATTCTCTTTCTTTAACACAGATCCGGAACATACCGATAAAGTAATGGAAGTATTGAACAATGTTCAATTAGAAGGACGTAGAATCAATGTTGAAATTTCTAAAAACGATGGTGGCGGAAGACGTGATCATAACGGAAGAAGTTCTGGCGGAAGTTTTGGCGGAGGTCGTTCTGGTGGCGAAAGAAGTTCAGCTCCAAGAAGAGAAGGTAGTTTTGCTCCAAGAAGAGAAGGTTCTGGTGGATTTAGAAGCGACAGAAATTCTGCTCCTAGAGAAGGTGGTTTCGGAGCAAGAAGAGAAGGCGGTTTTTCATCTGACAGACCTCGAACAGAAGGTTCTGACAGAGCACCAAGACGTTCTGAAAGCTTTGGTGACACACCAAGACCAAGAAGACCAAGAAGAGACTAACATTCATTGTTAATATTCTTATAATTATATACTGAAACTACAAAATATTTAATCCTGTTTTATTACTTTTAAAGTCTTAAATCAGTTTATGAAATATTTTGTAGTTTTCTTTTTTTTAGTACTATCTGTACCTGCTTTTGCGCAAGTTAAGAAACCTTCCCAGAAAGTTGATGGTGTCATCATCAGTAACACAACTAGAGAACCATTATCTAGTGTAAACATCATTAATATTAATAAAGTCAGAGGAGCGACAACCGATTCAAGAGGCCATTTTGAAATCGATGTACAACTAAATGACACACTTCACATTACCAGTCTCGGATTCCAATCGCTTCGTGTACGAGTTACTAATGACTGGATAAAAAATAAAAGCACCAAAATACAGCTAACAGAAAAAGCAATTGCTCTTGAAGAAATAGTTATAAGACCTTTTAATCTAACCGGATATCTTGAAGTAGATACTAAAATCATTCCTATCAGTGAAAATTACCGCTACAGTATTTCCGGATTAACACAAGGATACGAGGCAGGTGAATATTCCCCAAATGCATTTGGAAGAGTATTGGGCTCCATCTTTAATCCAGCAGATATGCTTTATAATTTCTTTGGTAACAATCCCAAAGAACTCAAGAAACTAAAAGAATTAAAAAAGGATGATACCGTTCGAAATCTTTTGGAATCAAAATTCGACAGAGAAACTATTGCGGTACTTTTAGGTATTGACAAAAATGAAATTCCTGAAATTTTGCAACGCTGCAACTACTCTGAATCGTTTATAAAAACAGCAAACGACCTACAAATCATGGATGCTATCAGTGGCTGTTATGAAGAATATAAAGTTTTAAAGATAAAATAAAACATACTCTTATATTGAAATTTTGCCATTTCCATAAATTAAATCATTCCTCAATTCTTAAAGAAATTGGGGCTTTTTTAAAGTAATATTTCAAACAAATCAAAAATATTATATACATTTACCTACATCAAGAATTAAAAACAAAACCTAAATACTCCTATTATGGCAAAAAGTCAAGACGCGAAGAAAACCGCAAAGAAAGAGCCTTTAAAAACGGCTAAAGAAAAGAAAGAAGAAAAAAGAGACAAGAAAAACACTCCCAAAAGAGACTAATTATTAGTGAGCAGTGAGCAGTTTTTAGTATTCAGTTACAAATAGACTGAATACTAAAAACTGATTACTGAACACTTTGTTTTATTTGACTGGAATAGTAGCTAAAATTTCCAAAACAAATTTCCAAAATTTCTGAGAAGAAGAAATACTAGCTCTTTCATCAGGGGAATGCGCTCCGTGAATGGTTGGCCCAAAGGAAATCATATCCATATCCGGATAATTT
The DNA here is from genome assembly GCF_003984855.1 of Flavobacterium sp. GSP6. NCBI lineage: Bacteria > Pseudomonadati > Bacteroidota > Flavobacteriia > Flavobacteriales > Flavobacteriaceae > Flavobacterium > Flavobacterium sp. GSP6. The sequence goes on along the minus strand of NZ_RYDO01000004.1, from coordinate 212,053 downwards.
GTCCCTAGAATTCCACATTCTAATCCTGCGTGACACGCCACTACTTTTGGTTTTTCACCGTTTTGTTTTTCGTAGATTGGCACCAAAACATCCAAAATTTCAGATTCTGAATTTGGTGTCCAACCAGGATATACACCTGAAAATTCTACTTCACAACCCATTAGTTCAAAAGCGGAACGCAACGCATTGGCCAAATCAAATTTAGCCGTTTCAACAGAAGAACGTGTTAAACATTGTACTGAAAGTTGTCCATCACCTACAATTACTTTGGCAATATTATTCGATGTTTCTACTAAATCTGCAAAATCAGCACTCATGCTGTACACTCCGTTGTGCGCCGTATACATAGATCGTACAAAATAAAACTGAGCAATTGTAGGCATTACTCTAGCAGGAGCTGCCTCCATTTTTTCAAAAACAACTTCTAAATTTGGCTCTGTCGTTTTAAGTTCCGTTTTGATTTCGTTTACAATTTGCTGCATGTCAAAAACAAAAGCTTCATCATATACCTCGGCAATAATTACTTTAGCTTGACTTTCACGCGGAATTGCATTGCGTAAACTTCCTCCTTTTATTTCGGAGATTTGCAAACCAAAATTATCAAAACCATCAAATAACAATCGGTTCATAATTTTATTGGCATTACCTAACCCTTTATGAATATCCATTCCGGAGTGGCCGCCTTTCAGGCCTTTTACAGTAATTGTATACCCCACAGAACCTTCGGGAGTGGCCTCTTCATCATACTCTGCAGTGGCCGTCACATCAATTCCTCCTGCACAACCAATATCTATTTCATCATCTTCTTCCGTATCCATATTTAAAAGAATTTGACCTTGCAGAATACCTCCTTTTAAGTTCAGTGCTCCTGTCATTCCTGTTTCTTCGTCAATAGTAAACAAAGCTTCTATTGCAGGATGCGGAATATCAGTACTTTCTAAAATTGCCATAATCGCAGCAACTCCAAGACCGTTATCAGCACCAAGCGTTGTTCCTCGAGCACGAACCCAATCTCCATCTACATACATATCGATTCCTTGGGTATCAAAATCAAAAACAGTATCAGCATTTTTTTGGTGCACCATATCCAAATGTCCTTGAAGTACGATAGCTTTTCGGTTTTCCATACCAGCAGTTGCCGGTTTTCGGATAATTACGTTGCGAATTTCGTCTTCAAAAGTCTCTAATCCAAGGCTTTCGCCAAATTTTTTTATGAACGCAATCACACGATCTTCCTTTTTAGAAGGACGAGGCACGGCATTCAAATCGGCAAACTTGTTCCAAAGTGCTTTTGGTTCCAGACTTCTTATTTCTTGACTCATTTATTTGTGTTTGAGGTTTAACATTTACAAGTCCCAAAGTTACAAAGTTTAAATTCCTTACGGTAGTAATTGATATTGTAATTATATTTACATTTCCAAAATTCAACCATTGAAAACAAAATATTTCCTTTCCTCCTTTCTATTTATCCAAATACTGCTTTTACAAATTATTTCCTTCTATCCGGAACAGGTAGAAGAATGGTATAGCAATGGTCTCTACCCGATACTTTCGTTGTTCTCGAGAACCATTCTGGGAGAAATTCCATTTTCCATAGGCGATTGTCTCTATTTCATAGTTATTTTATTTGTTTTCAAATGGCTTTGGAACAAACGAAAAACATGGAAATCCAATTGGAAAGACACCCTTTTGAGTATACTGAGCTTTGTTTCGGTTTTTTACTTTTTGTTTCATGTACTTTGGGCACTGAATTATTACCGTGAACCGCTTTTTGAAAAAATGGAAATTCAAAAAGACTATTCAGATGCTGATTTGTTGGCTTTCACCAAAAAAATAATTGCCAAAACCAATGCCGTTCAAAACCAACTCACAAAAAATGACAGCTTGAAAGTGGTATTCCCGTACTCTCAAGAACAGGTTTTTGAAATGAGTATGAATGGATATAAAAACCTGGAAGCGGAACATCCTTACTTCGCCTATTCAAAGCTAAGCACTAAAAAATCGCTAATTAGTTTGCCCTTGACCTACATGGGTTTTGGAGGCTATTTGAATCCGTTTACCAATGAAGCACAGGTTAATTACCTAGGTCCAATGTACAGTTTCCCCATGACTACTAATCATGAAATGGCACACCAAATAGGCTTTGCAAGCGAAAGTGAATGCAATTTTATTGGGTATTTAGCTTCGGTCAAAAATGATGATTTGTATATTCAATATTCAGGGTACAGCATGGCTTTGCGATATTGTTTAAGCAACTGGAAGGCCCGAGACGAGGTGGTTTTTAAACAATTATTAAACACTGTTCATCCCGGTATTATCAAAAACTACAAAGAAAGTGAGCATTTCTGGAAGCAATACGACACGATTATCGACAAAGGATTCCATGCTTTTTATGATCAATTCCTGAAAGCAAACCAGCAAAAAGACGGCATCGAGGGCTATAGTAAATTTATAAATTTGATGGTAAATTATTACAAGGAAAGAAGTTATGAGTTATAAATAAGACTTTAAAATTCATGATTTTCTATACTTCATCGCTGGTAAATGTCGTAAAACTTTTCTTTTTGTAGGGTCTGATAATCAAACGGCCTTCCCGATCAAAACGAATGTAGTTGTAGACCCAATTCAGGAATACGACGGCTTTATTTTTGAAACCAATCAGTGAAAACAAGTGGACAAACATCCAGACAAACCAGGCAAAAACACCGCTGAAATGGTATCCCGGCAAATCGACTACCGCTTTATTCCTTCCTATGGTTGCCATAGATCCTTTATCATTATATTCAAAAGCTTCCATGGGTTTATTTTCAATTAATTTTATTAAGTTTTCGCCCAATAATTTCCCTTGCTGCATCGCAGGTTGCGCCATCATGGGATGTCCTTGCGGATAGGTTTCGGATTCCATGGAAGCAATATCACCCACTGCAAAAATAGTATCATAACCAATCACTTGATTGAATTCATTGACCCGTATACGTTCTGCTTTTTCAACTAGTGCTGCTGCATCCAGTCCAGCAACAACCGCACCTTGAACGCCTGCTGTCCAAATCAGAGTGGCAGTTTCAAACGTTAAATTGGAATTTGTCGTTATAGTACGTCCATCATAATTAGTAACACGTACGTTTTTCCAGATTTTTACGCCTAAACTGACCAGAAATTTTTCGGCAGCTAAAGAGGATTCTTCGCTCATAGTATTCAGGATTCTATCCCCACTTTGAATGAGATTGATTTCCATTTTAGCAATATCAAGATCCGGATAATCTTTTTGGAGAATGGCTTTTTTCATTTCAGCTAAAGCACCTGATAGCTCTACTCCTGTTGGTCCTCCCCCAACCAGGACAAAATTGATGAGACTGTTTTGTTCGGCTGCATCTGTGGTTAAAACGGCTTGTTCGAAATTTTCAAGAATCAGGCTTCGAATATTGAGTGATTGCGGTATGGTTTTCATGGCCATACTGTTGCGCTCAATTTCCTTATTGCCAAAATAATTCGTTTTGGAACCCGTGGCAATCACGAGATAATCATAGCTTAATACTCCAATTTCAGCAATAATTTTTTTGTTTTCGGCATCAATTTCCTGAACATTGGTGAGTCTAAAATAAACATCATCGTATTCCTGAATGACTTTTCGAATGGGATAAGCAATAGAGCCAGCTTCAAGACCGCCTGTAGCAACTTGATACAGCAGTGGTTGGAAAGTATGGTAATTGTGTTTATCTAAAAGGACAACCTGGACTTTTTTATTTTTGAGTTTTTTAGCTAACGCAATTCCGGCAAAGCCACCGCCTATAATAACTATTCTGGGTAAAGGTGAGTTTGGGATGTTCATTTTTATTGAAATATTTTTTAAAGGTGCTAAAGAATCAAAGATACAACGTTTTAAAATGTGAATTGACAAAGTGAAGGGTGAGAAGTAAATGGTAAAGAGTCAAATTAAACATTTTCAAAATTGGATTTTATTCCGCAAGATCAGGATCTTATTTTTTTTTAAAGTCCGTCAGAAAACTAATCGTGTAATTGAGTTTTGATAAATGTGAAAAGGCTTTTCCTTTGTTTTACGAAAGAAAAGCGTGCAATAGTATAGTAGAAAACGAACGAAACGAACTAAAAAAGCAGACAACTCCCCAAAATAAATGATTGCTTTTCATTTGTTTATAATCCGTTATGATTTTGTATTTACACCCATATAGCAACAAACCTTACTTATATATTGTGTGTATTTCTGCAATGCGCTATATTTGCATTCTTAAAATAATAAACAATGATTAAGATTACTTTGCCCGACGGGTCAGTTAAAGAGTTTGCTTCAGGGGTAACACCGATGGATGTTGCTAAAAGCATTAGTGAAGGATTTGCCAGAAATGTGATTTCGGCTTCTTTTGATGGTACAACTATTGAAACCACAACTCCTTTGACGACAGACGGCAGTCTTATCTTGTATACCTGGAATGACGAGGGCGGAAAAAAAGCATTCTGGCACTCTACTTCGCATGTTATGGCACAGGTTCTGGAGGAAATGTACCCAGGAATCAAATTAACGCTCGGACCAGCAATATCTAATGGATTTTATTATGATGTGGATTTTGAAGATCAAAAAATAACGGACGCGGATTTTAAGAAAATTGAGGATCGTGTTCTTGAAATAGCAAGAGGAAAACATGAATTCAAGCTACGTCCTGTATCTAAAAAAGCCGCTTTAGAATTATACAAAGACAACGTTTATAAAACAGAAATGATAACCAATCTTGAGGACGGAACGATTACGTTTTGCGATCATGATACGTTTACTGACTTATGCCGCGGTGGTCATATTCCAAATACTGGAATCATCAAAGCGATGAAAATAATGAGTGTTGCCGGTGCCTACTGGCGCGGTGATGAAAAAAACAAACAGTTGACCCGGGTTTACGGAACTTCGTTTCCTAAACAAAAGGATCTTACGGAATACCTTTTATTACTAGAAGAGGCAAAGCGTCGCGACCATAGAAAACTAGGAAAGGAATTAGAGTTATTTGCTTTTTCACAAAAAGTTGGAGCAGGCTTACCGTTATGGTTGCCAAAAGGAGCTGCATTGAGAGATCGTTTAGAACAGTTTTTAAAAAAAGCACAGAAGAAAGCGGGTTATGAGCAAGTAATTACGCCACATATAGGTCAGAAGGAATTGTATGTCACTTCAGGACATTATGCTAAGTATGGTGCTGATAGTTTTCAACCTATAAGCACTCCTGCTGAAGGTGAAGAGTTTTTATTGAAACCGATGAACTGTCCCCATCACTGCGAAATTTATAATGTAAGACCATGGTCCTACAAAGATTTACCAAAACGTTATGCTGAATTTGGAACCGTTTACAGATACGAACAAAGTGGTGAATTGCACGGATTAACCCGTGTAAGAGGATTTACACAGGATGACGCCCATATTTTTTGTACACCGGAACAACTGGATGAAGAATTCAAGAAAGTAATTGACTTGGTATTGTATGTATTTGGTTCATTAGGATTCGAAAACTTTACCGCTCAGATTTCTTTGAGAGACAAAGAAAACAGAGATAAGTATATTGGTAGTGATGAAAATTGGGAAAAAGCAGAAAATGCGATTATTAATGCTGCTGCAGATAAAGGGCTGAACACCGTCGTTGAATATGGTGAAGCCGCTTTCTATGGTCCAAAATTGGATTTCATGGTAAAAGATGCTTTGGGAAGACAATGGCAATTAGGAACCATTCAAGTAGATTATAACCTGCCGGAACGTTTTGATTTGACCTACAAAGGATCTGACAATGAATTACACAGACCGGTGATGATTCACAGAGCTCCTTTTGGATCAATGGAACGCTTTATTGCTATTTTATTAGAACATACTGCAGGAAATTTCCCTCTTTGGTTAATGCCGGAACAAGCTATAATATTGTCTTTGAGCGAGAAATATGAAATATATGCGAAAAAAGTTTTAGATTTGCTAGAAAATCACGAAATTCGCGCCCTCATAGATAATAGAAACGAGACAATCGGGAAGAAAATCAGAGATGCCGAAATGCAAAAAACCCCGTTTATGTTGATCGTAGGTGAGGAAGAAGAGAGAAACGGAACCATCTCTATTCGTCGTCACGGACAAGAAGGAAAGGGAAATATCAGCGTTACAATAGACGAATTTGTTGCTATTGTAAATGAAGAGATCAATAAAACATTAAAAGTATTTACAGTTTAACTTAAATTATAAAGTCATAGCAATAAGAAGCAACAGAGGTTACCAACCTCGCGTAGAAAAAAAAGATGCACACAGAATAAACAGTCTTATTCGTGGTGTACAAGAAGTAAGACTTGTAGGAGAGAACATTGAGCCGGGAGTTTTTAAACTTTCGGAAGCTCTAAGATTAGCGGATCAATTTGAATTGGATCTTGTTGAGATTTCTCCAAATGCAGAACCACCGGTGTGCAAAATCATGGATTACAAGAAATTTGTTTACGAACAAAAGAAACGTGATAAGATCCTAAAAGCGAAATCTACACAAGTTGTTGTGAAAGAAATCCGTTTTGGCCCACAGACCGACGAGCATGATTATGAGTTTAAGAGAAAGAATGCAGAAAAATTCTTGAAAGAAGGAGCCAAATTGAAAGCATTCGTTTTCTTCAAAGGGCGTTCAATCATATACAAGGACCAAGGTCAAATCTTATTGTTGAGATTGGCAACAGATCTTGAAGAATTTGGAAAAGTAGAAGCCATGCCTGTTCTGGAAGGAAAGAGAATGATCATGTTCATCGCTCCTAAAAAGAAAAAGTAATATCCTCCCCTAACCCTTCCGAAGGAAGGGAACAAAAAAAGGAGAAACAAATATAACTTCTCGTCACCCTCCCCTTTGGGGAGGGCTGGGGAGAGGAAAAAATAAGTAAGTACGAATAAATTAAAACACTAGGAAAAAATGCCTAAAATGAAAACCAAATCTAGCGCCAAGAAACGTTTTAAAGTTACTGGTTCTGGAAAGATTAAAAGAAAGCATGCTTTTAAAAGTCACATTTTGACTAAAAAGTCTAAAAAACGTAAATTAGCATTGACACACTCTGCGCTAGTTCACAAAACAGATATGAAAAGCATCAAACAACAATTAAGAATTATTTAATAAGTCTTAAAGTTGCAAAGTCAAAGGTCTTAAAGCCTTTGGACATTCGACTTTAAAAACTTTTGACTAAATAGTCTTTAGGTTAAAACAATTTAAAATAACCTTGGAGTACGGCCATTAAGCGCTTTTGATTTAATTCAAGCCGCCTGCTACAAAAAACAATAAAAATTATGCCAAGATCGGTAAATTCAGTTGCTAAAAGAGCAAGAAGAAAAAAAATAATGAAGCAAGCCAAAGGTTTCTTTGGTAGACGTAAAAACGTTTGGACAGTTGCTAAGAATGCGGTAGAGAAAGCAATGTGCTACGCTTACCGTGACAGAAAAGTGAACAAAAGAAATTTCCGTGCATTATGGATTCAACGTATCAACGCTGGAGCTAGATTGGAAGGAATGTCTTATTCACAATTCATGGGTAAAGTAAAAGCTAACGGAATCGAATTGAACCGTAAAGTGCTTGCTGATTTAGCAATGAATCACCCAGAAGCTTTCAAAGCTGTACTTAATAAAGTAAAATAAACGTTTTATAACTCAATTTAGATTACTTACTTATATAAAAAACCCAATCCGAAAGATTGGGTTTTTTTGTTTACATACTGTTCAGCTTAACTGCTTCTGCACCATCATTGCATTAAATTATACTTTTTGATAATGTACTTGGTAATAGGCTTTAGTGGTTTTCCCGTTACTGGGTGAAATCCTGCCATATTGAAAAGTTCTATCTCTCCATCACGCTTACAATACCACACGATAGGTGTCTCTTTATTAAAGAATTGCAACGTACTACTACAATCTACTTTCTTTAATTTCATTACCTCCTCATCAATGGAACTACTAATTCCAAACTGTCCATTGTCTTTCAAGCAATCTACTGCTACATAATAATTCCCCTCCCATTTCATACAGTCCTTCTCTGGAAAAAAAATTCCTTTTACAGTATATCCCATAAAAAATAATGCCATCAAAATAGCAAGAATAATTCCTGATTTTCTCAAATGCGCATATTGAGAGATTCCTGCTAGAACATTATTAGTAGGGTTCACTAATTGAATACCAACATCGGTCATTCTCTTTTTTTGAAACGCTTTAACACTTTCTTGAGCATCTCTTTCGCTACTCTTACCATGGAGTAAATACGTATTATAAGGCCTTGGAATAAAATCTACCAAAATGGCTGCTAATTCTATTCTAGCCGCAGTATCAGAATCTTTCTGTCCTTTTAGAAAGGATATAATGGGTTTAAATTTTCCGAGATCAAAATTTTCAATTACCCGTCTCAAAGTATCCTCCGCTTTAGCATCAAAAAACATTTTAAATACATTTTCATCTGCATTGGACAGGCCATTACCCAATTTCATCAAGCATAGATTCCGCAATTGTGCAGGGGTTGGATTTAATAATATTCCCGACACTTCATCCATTTTAGATACTTGATATTCTGCTTTAATGGCACGTTTATACTCCTCAAAAGTAATTTTATTCATACTCCTATTTTGGTATTTATAAGCATTAGTCGGAAACTATCAGAATTACCGGAATTACCGGAATTCCTTTGAGAACAAACTGCACTATCCTCATTCCTTTGCTTAAGAATTCTTTGCTGTCTTGAATTGCAATCAAGACAAATGTACAAAACTAGTTCTTAAAAAAAGTGCTACAAAACAGCCTGGTCGGTCTATTCGGGAAGTATAGATGGTCCTATTCTGTTTTCAGCACACTTACTTCCCCAAAAAGCAAATCTTTTATGGTAGGCTAATCCTGATAACAATTCGATTTCGAAATCGGACTGACCAACCCATATTTAATTTTAATTCAAAAAAAAATGAAAAGAATACTACTAGTATCGTGTTTAATCATTGCCGGAATTGCAATGGTTTCCTGTACCAATGACGAAGTACAAACCACTCCAGATAACAAACAACAAGTATCCGCAGATGATACAGGAGGAGGTGCGAATGGACAAACTAAAATTCCTCCTCCAAAATAACAATACAAATATAGAATTAAATCCATATCTAAAATTAATTTATGTATTTTCGGGGAATGAAACTTAAAAAGTTGAATTCCCCGTTTTTAATTTCACTCATCCTTTTATTTACAGGATTTATATCTTGCAAAAAAGAAAGTACCATTGCAACACAAATCAAAAGCAACCCGCACTACCAACAGCATTTTTTACGTGCAGAAAAACATTTTGAAAACCAAGTTTATGATAGTGCTTTTTATTACTACAACGAATCAAAATTAGCTTGTAATGAAGGAACGGATACTGGAAAAATAATTTATTCCTTATTAAAAATGGCTGTAATTCAGCAAATACAAGGGGATTATTTGAGTAGTGAAACCACGGCTACTGAGGCTATTTCCTTATTCCAAAAAACAACAAATCGCTACTACAAATGTGCTGTATACAATATATTAGGTATTAATTATGAGCGACTTTATGACTATGACAATGCAATACTCTACTATAATAAAGCACTCAATCAAATCCCGGATGAATCACAAAAAACAATCCTTACAAATAATATTGCCGTAGCGTATATAGGCAAAAATGATTACAAAAGCGCACTGCAGCTTCTGGTGCCATTAACTCTCCATACAAACATTTCAAACGATGAGGAAAATAATGCCAGGGTTCTTGATAATTTGGGCTATTGCTATTTCAAAATGGGTGATTCAAGAAGTCTTCACTATCTGAATACCGCTTTAATCATTAGAAAAAAAATAAAAGATGACTTTGGAATTACAACCAGTTATCTTAATATTGCTGAGTTCTATAAAAAATCCAATCCTGGATTATCTTATAAATATGCACAATTAGCTTACGAAAAAGCAACAAAAATTAACAATGTTGATGACCGATTGAAAGCAATCGCATTATTAATACGAAATAGCGTTGGGAAGGAAACAAAAAAATTTTCCATTCTTCACCTCCACATCAATGACAGCATCAATAAAGCCCGACAAAAAGCAAAAAATCAATTTGCAAAAATAAAATATGATTCTAAAAAAGATAAAGATGAAAATTTAGAACTAAAAACACAAAAAATAGAAAATGCACTTTTATTAGAAAAGCAAAAAAATAGAAATCTAATTTTATCCTTTGTTATCGTATTCACCTTAATAATAAGCATTTCCGCAGCAAATTTTCTTATGGCTAAAAACCGAAGAGAAAAGGTGAAAATTTCATATACCACTGAAATTCGAATTTCAAAAAAACTACATGATGAACTAGCTAACGATGTGTATCAAACCATGGCATTTGCAGAAACACAAGATTTATCCACCGCACAAAATAAAGAAGTTTTACTAACCAGCCTAGACACTATTTATTCCCGGACACGAAACATTTCCAGAGAAAACAGCACTATTGAAGCAGGAGCACTGTTTGAAACTAGTTTAAAAGAAATGATGTCCGGTTTTCAAACAAATGAAATCAATATATTAACCAATGGAATGGATACAATTCAGTGGAACGCTATAAACAGTACTAAAAAAATAACGCTTTACCGAGTGGTACAAGAGTTACTGGTCAACATGAAAAAGCACAGCCAATGCAGTTTAGTTGTATTAACTTTCAAAAAAAATAAAAATAAATTACAAGTCGATTACACTGATAATGGTATTGGAGCCACGCTTGAAGAATTAACTTCAACAAATGGACTTCAAAATGTGGAAAACCGTATTCATGCCATAAAAGGAACCCTTAATTTTGACAGTAAATCCAACAAAGGGTTTAGAGTCCGTTTTATTTTTCCAATATAATCTAGTCCATATGTTCCATAAAGTTTTAGTTGCCGAAGATTTAGACACTATAAGCATCGCAATAATTCAAGCACTAAGAGAGCTTTCTATTTTAGAAATTCACCATGCCAAATACTGTGATGAAGCTTTCCTAAAAATAAAAAGAGCCCTTCATGACAAAGTTCCCTATGACTTGTTGATTAGTGATTTATCATTTAAACCCGATCACCGTCAGGATCGATTATCCTCTGGTGAGGAACTCATTGAAGCCGTAAAAAAAGAACAGCCTGAACTTAAAACCATTGTGTTTTCGATAGAAGACAAATCCTTTAGAATAAAATCACTGTATACTAATTTAGGAATAAATGCCTATGTATCAAAAGGAAGAGACAGTATTCCGGAACTCAAGAAAACGATACAAAATATTTATAATAATAAGAACCTTCATCCATCTGAGGAAGTACGCCATGCTTTAAGAAACAAATCCCTTTTTGAAATTGAAGCCTATGATATTTTACTTTTAAAATCTTTATCCAATGGATTAACCCTGGAGGATATTGCTTCGGAATTTAAAAATTCCGGAATTATTCCTAGTGGCACCAGTAGTCTTGAAAAACGCATCAATAGGCTTAAAATATATTTCAAAGCAAACAATAACGTACATCTTATAGCCATCACTAAAGATTTAGGATTAGTCTAATTCGCATTTCAGACTATTAAAAACTAAAAAAAATATTCCAATAACGTTATTACTGCAATTTAAAAGCATCAAAAACAATCAATTGCTAAGATCATTTACAGCGCTCCAAAGATTTTTGACACGGTGATTAAATCATAAAACATAGCGGTAGAATTGATATGTTTTTTACGGTTGTACCAAAGATAAGTGATGACTAAAATTTAATGTCGTATTTTAATAAAGCACTAAATTTCTTTGCCACAGATTTCACAGATTAGCACAGATTAATTCGTTATGTAATTTTAAAAATCTTTTTAATCCTTACAATCTGTGGCAAAAACTCTTTTTAATAATTGCGACAATATATCTTTCTTGCTACTTAAGTATGCGATATTAGCTTAAATTCACTTCTTTTTTTGACCATTGTATTGGCAAATCATAGCCTGATTTTAATAAAAATGATGTCTTTACGGTTTCCCGTAAAAAATAGATTTCAAAAGTTGCTAGATTTGGTTTATAAAAAATCAAATGAAACAAATGCTCCAGTTTACAATAACCAATTTAGTATTCGCTCGATATTCCGAAGGAAGGATCTTGACAAAGGACAACTATCGGGAGTTCAAAAACCAAATAAAAAAACCCATCTTTTTTATACTGTCATTTTGCATCCTAACATCTTGCAAATCAGAACCAAAAAAACAACCTCAACACCGACAAATACTTCACAACCAAATACATCGAAAATATGATGACGATGTGTTAGTAGTACCAAAACAAACGGATACAGCTATAGACAAAAAAACAAATACGCAAACTGATTCGTTAAAAAGAAAAAATCAAATACCTCTTGCAAATCCAATACAAAGTCCAATTGGGATTGCTATACCTCAAGAAAAGCTAAAAAGCTCTTCAAGACAACGAAAAGGTAAAGTTATTTACACATCGGAACGTAAAAAAAAGAATCAATGGAAAAAATTATAATTATGAAATACATCCTGTTGTTTTCAATACAAATAGTTGTACCGAGTATCGGCGGATTATTGATATAGCGTATAAAATTCGGAAAAAACAATCCAAATGAGGAAAACCGTAAAGAAGTTATCTTTTACGGAAGTAATTTTGAAACCAATTAGCAACAAAATACTATGGAATTAACCATTCAACTAAAATCCCTAGCGGATAAAATCATTCAGTTAAAAGACAAAATCGAAACCGAAGAATCAACCAAACACGCATTTGTACTCCCATTTATCAACATGCTTGGCTATGATGCCTTCAATCCGCTGGAGGTAGTCCCTGAATTCACTGCCGATATTGGATTAAAAAAAGGAGAAAAGGTAGACTATGCTATTTTCCAGAGCGGTGAACCCATCCTAATTGTTGAATGCAAAAGCTGGAAAGAAAACCTTTCAGTGCACAGCTCACAACTATTTCGCTATTTTCATGTCACAAAAACTCGTTTTGCACTCTTAACTAATGGCATTCAATATCAATTTTATACCGATTTAGACGAGAAAAACAAAATGGACCAGAAGCCTTTTCTGGAGTTTGACATCATCAATCTCAAAGAAAATTCGATCATTGAAATTGCTAAATTCCATAAATCAAGTTTTAATGTAGATCACATTCTAAACAATGCGAGTGCTTTAAAATATACCAAAGAAATCAAAAAAGAGATTAATGACGAACTGGAAAATCCCTCGAATGATTTTATAAAACTCTTTGCTAATAAAGTATATGCTGGAAGACTTACGGAAAAAGTGATGGAAGAATTCAAAATGTTAGTTCAAAAAGCATTTAATCAATTTATCAACGAAAAAATTAATGACCGCTTGAATGCCGCACTAAATAAAGAAACAATAAAACAACAGGAAGAAAAAACGGAACCCATTGAAGAAGCGAGCAAAGTGGTTACCAGTGACGAAGAACTGGAAGCCTATCGAATTGTCGTGGCTATTCTAAGGCGTAAAATTCCTGTAAACAGAATCGTTCCTCGGGATACTCAATCCTACTTTGGGATTTTACTTGATGACAACAACCGCAAACCTTTATGCAGGTTGCATCTCAACGGAACTAAAAAATATCTTGGCCTTTTCAATGAAAACAAAATCGAAATAAAACATCACATTCAGTCAATTGATGACATTTATCAATTTGAAAAGGAATTATTGGAAACTGTTGGGGCTTATGAAGGGAAGTGATTTGCTTTGTAAAAGTATTTACAATACGAAATAAATCCTGTAATATGACCTTTAAACCTAAGTCATTAAAGTACCTGTTGCACCATAAATTCTAAAAGTTGACAAGAATATTTAATTATAATTAAACAAATGATTTTTAATAACAATTTCAGAAAAATAACGGTAACTGAAAACGGAATAATATTGACTTATAAAACACAAAAAATATTATTTTCTGAGTTAGACAAGACTCACGTTAAAGTAAATAAAATGAGGCCGGTTTATACATTTATAATTATTTGGGCATTACTATCCTTGGGTTTTCTTTCCTATTTATACCTGCAAATAGACCTAATCTTACTGATTACTTTTTTTTCTGATTGTATTTATTTTTTTAAAAATGAATGAACACAAAAGCTATAGCATAAAAATCCGTTTGAAAAATGGTGAAATTATAGAAGAAAAAATATTGGCAAAATTAAAACTGGAGACTATCAACAGTATCAATGAAGTCCAAAAAGGGATTTACAACTATAAAATAAATAACAAAAAGAATTAGCTTTAGTTCCTAACTATGGTCATTTGATTGTTTATACCAAACTTTAAAAAAAATTATATGAATCTCAAAAAAAATCAAATATTAAAATTGTAATTATCTTTCAAGACTACCCGTTATTTGTACCATACTGCCTCTAGTACATACAATTATTATTATTTCAAAAAAGGAGAATCCTATAACAAGTCTAAGTAATGAAATTTCTCCTTTGTCGATATAACCAAAATAAAATACATCAGAAAACAATATTAAACAATCCATAAGACTCGAAAAATTCCTCAAATTCCATTTAATTATCATACGTTTGAGCTACTCTAATTCTATCCGTAAAAAGTGATACTAATATTCTCCTAATTAAATGAAACCCCTATTTTCCTTACTGTTCCTCTTCCTAGCCACTTTTGCTTTCGCTCAAACCAAAATCCTTTCCTGGAACATAGCCAATTTTGGAAAATCGAAATCCGAAGAAACCATTACTTATATTGCAAAAACGCTGAAAGATTACGACATAATTGCCATTCAGGAAGTGGTTGCCGGATATGGAGGCGCACAGGCAGTAGCACGATTAACAGATGAACTCAACCGAAAAGGAGCTAAATGGGAGTATGTGATCAGTGACCCCACCAGCAGCAGTGCCTATAAAACCGAAAGATATGCCTTCATTTGGAAAACGAGCAAAGTAAAGAAAATAGGAAAAGCTTGGCTCGAAAAAAAATACCATCTAGAGATTGAGAGAGAGCCTTATTATTGCACTTTTCAATATGAAAACAAACAATTCACGCTGGTGAATTTTCATGCTATTACTAAAAAAATGCAACCCGAAACCGAGATTAAATATTTCAAATTTTTACCTGATGAATATCCCACCTTGAATTTAATTTTTGCAGGAGACTTCAACTGTCCGCAATCACATTCGGTTTTCAATTCGTTGAAAAAAATGGGATTTCAATCTATTTTAGTAAACCAAAAAACCTCGTTGAAACAAGAATGCAAAAAAGAGATTTGTCTCGCTTCTGAATTTGATAATATGTATTACAAAACTTCTAAAACTACACTTCTAAATTCCGGTATTATTCCTTTTTATAAAAATTTTAGCACACTAAAAGAAGCTCGAAAAATATCCGATCACGTTCCTATTTGGTTTGAATTTTCTTTGAATTGATATCCACACCGCATTAAGTGATGTTGTAACTAATGCAATTGATATTGTTCAGGAATATTTAGACAAGGAAAATGAAGATGGAAGCGTTTAATCATTTATCTTTCACATCACAAAAGCTACCGTAACAGGTGGCTTTTTTTTTGATTTTAAATTATTTGGAGCAATTCCTGCTGTTCGTTTTATCCACGCTAAAAAGCGTGGTATACCACTGCCATCAGGGCTAAAAAAACCAATTGGTACTGATTGGTTTTTTTATTCTATGTCTTTAATTTTTTCTTTTTAGCTGCAGGGAACAACACATTGTTCAAAATCAAACGGTATCCGGGTGAATTTGCATGCAAGTCCAAAACTGTAGGGGGATCGCCTACCTGATGCTGAAAATCCTCCGGATCATGACCCCCATAAAAAGTGAACATCCCTTTCCCCTTCTGCCCATGAATATAACGGGCTTCGCCATTAAGTTCACCTGTCCCCATGACTAAAACATTCGATTTTACAAGTACCGCATCAAATGATGTTGTTTGTCCCATAAATCCTTTGACAAGTTGTGTGTGATTTTGACACAACATAGTGGGAATAGGATCCCATTTTGCCGAAAATTCCATTAAGGTAAAATAATCTTTTTCCATAGGAATTCTTCGTTTAGAGGTCATATCAATATCAGAGAACTCATATTGTTCAGGTCTTCGCTCTAAGATAAAATCTTTGAAAGCAAAAGAATTACTATAATTCATCTTCGATTGGTAATTGCCTTCACTCACATCCCCATCAAACATAGCTTCGCAAATATCTACTCCATCCGCTGCAAGAGCAATATCAAAACTATCTGTTGCGGAGCACATTGCAAACATAAACCCACCTCCTATTACAAAGTCCCTAATCTTTTTAGCCACAGCTCCCTTTTCGTCAGATACTTTTGAAAACCCTAATTTTGTCGCCAGTATTTCAGCTTCTTTCTTTTGTTCAATATACCAAGGTACATTTTTATAGGCTCCGTAAAACTTACCGTATTGCCCGGTAAAATCTTCGTGATGCAAGTGCAACCAGTCATAAAGCAACAATTGGTCTCCCAACACTTCCTGATCATATATAGCTGTAAAAGGAATTTCAGCATAGGTCAAGACCAGCGTCACTGCATCATCCCACGGTTGTTTCCCTTTTGGTGTATACACTGCAATCTTTGGTGCTTTCTCTAAAATAACGGATTCCATATTCTGGGACGGACTGGAGATTTCATTTAAGAGTATCACTTCTTCCTCATCAGAGATTATTTCAAAACTCACTCCTCTAATCTGGCACTCTTTGCGTATTTCCTGCGCATCAGGCACTAAAAAAGAACCGCCACGGTAGTTGAGTAGCCAGCTGACTTTGTGATTTTTTTCCAAACACCAAAACGTAATTCCATACGCCTTCAAGTGATTTTGTTGCGTAGTTTCATCCATTGGCAACAAAATAAAAGAAGCTTTTGCGGAAATTGATAGTAGAAAAATCAGAATATATATAAATCGCTTGTACATCATTGTATTGCCTTTTTATATTTCAAAGATAGAAAGGAAGCCGTTCAAATGAGAATAATTTAACTTTAAAATGAATGCACCAATCTAATTTAAATAAAACCACGTAAAAACACCTATAGCCAGACGAATTAGTATCTATAAATTTGTAACTATAACCTAATCTACATTAAATGAAAAATTTAGTACTAAATTCAAAGGAAAACAATAACCATTTTAATTTTAAAACTATTTTTAAAAAAATTGGATTTTCTTTGTTAGTAGGACTTATTGTTGTTTTTTAACACTTTATGTTTTAATTATTTTCTTCTGTAATGCTAAATCGAGACCAAAAAACACCACAACCAATTGTTTCAAAAAATTATTATGCCGCGTTATCAGAAGAAATCCTATCAACTGCAAAATTAGGAAAAGATACGACTTCCCTCAGAAGACAACTTTATTATATCAGACATACAAAAATCGAAAAGAGTCTGGACACTGATGCTTTAAAAAAAACTTTTTGGATTAATATCTATAATGCTTTTTATCTCATTATTCTAAACGAAACAAAACAAGACGACACTATGTATCGTCTTAAAAGGATAAAGATTGCACGTTCCATATTCTCGTTAAATGATATTGAACATGGTATTTTAAGAAAAAATAAATTCAAAATAGGATTAGGATATGTAACCAATCCATTTTATTCTGGTTTTATAAAAACCTTAGCCGTCAGTAAACTAGACTACCGAATTCACTTTGCGTTAAGAACTACAAATTTAAATCCTGATCCGTTTGATTATTTTAATTGTGATGAAATTGAATCACAGCTTGCTACTGTCACCACTGATTTTATCAAATTTGAAACTGAATTTGACCATGAATCAAAAAAAATGATCGTATCGCAATTTCTGTTTACCTATTTACGGGATTTTGGCGGAATACAATCCATAAAAAAAATGCTGAAAACTATTTTTAAAAAAGATTTCAAAGGATATTCGTTAAAGTTCAAGCCGTATAACAGAATCGAAAAAAAGCACCCTATTTCTTAGTCCATTGGCATTTGTTAAAGGAATCCCTTATCTTAAAACCTGAATTTAAGTTGTTTAAAATTTTAAAAAAATCTTCTCTTTTTTTGCAAAAAAAAAGTGCATCCAGCATTGCTTTTAGTACAAATGGGTTCTGATTAATCTTCAAACGGCATAATTTCATTTTGAACCGCATACACAACCAATCCTGCAATATTCCTGGATTCTGTTTTAAGCAACAAGTTATTTCGATGTCCTTCCACCGTTCTTGGACTTATAAAAAGTTGCTCTGCAATTTCTAAGGTGCTTTTTTGATAGCAAATAAGTTTGAGTACTTCCAATTCACGTACACTCAAAAATCCACTATCAAAGTTACTTTTCGTTTTTCTAGTGTTCAAAATATTGGTTTGAATAATTTTCATGACATATTCCGTATAGTAAAATCCTTTTAAAGCCACTTCATTTACGGTTGTAAGCAATTCTTGTGGTGTCACATTTTTTATCACATAGGAAACAGCACCAACATCAATCATATTCGCCACAAAAGATTTAGAATCATAGCTGGTTAGCGCTATAATTTTTATTTCAGGGAATTCTTTATGGATGATCTTAGTGGCTTCGACTCCATTTAAAATTGGCATTTTCAGATCCATGATAATAATATCGGGATGATTTTTAGTACTGCGAAGGTAGGAAATCAATTCATCCCCATTGGAGGCTTCAAAAACAATCTCAATATTTGTTTCCCGTTCCAGCAAAAAAGAGATTCCTTTTCTAAAAAGAATTTCATCATCTACTAAAATTATTTGAATAACATCATTCATTATTTAAAAATTAAAAGTGACCGTAATCCCTTTATTTACAGCTGAATTAATGACAATAGTGCTGTTTAAAAAAGCGACTCTACTATTAATATTTTTCATCCCAAGACCTTTTTGCTTGTCTTTATTTTTCATATCAAAACCAATTCCATTATCAGAATAAGAGCATTTTTTGAGTCCGTAATTGTCCTCAAAAAGAATAGATATGACAGTTGCCTTACCGTGCCGAATGGAATTATTGATCAACTCTTGCAAGATTCTAAATACGTGTAAATGCTTCATATTATCTTTAATATCAAAGAAGGTTGTATTTTCATAATTTACCGTGACAACTTGAGAACTATTGCATTCCATGCATAATTCTCCCACTCCTGCATCTAGTCCAAATTTATCTAAAACCGGAGGTAACAAACCGTGTGCAATTTTCCTGGAACTATCCAGCGCTTTGGCAGTCAGATTGATGATATTCTCGGTAATTGTTCCTACCTCATCTTTGGTCAAATTTGGAGTATTTAACAAATGACTGTTCAAAGACACAATATTAAGCTGAGAACTGATGTCGTCATGTAAATCTTGGGCAATACGCTTGCGCTCTTCTTCTTGCGTAATAATTACGGCACTCAATAACTCTTTTTGATACTGGATTTCCAGATCTTTTTTTTCTAATTCTTTCTGGATAATTTTTTTTCTCGAAAAATAGAAAAACAAGATTAAGACGAATCCCATCAAAAGAAAAGCAACACAGGAATAAATAATTATTTCGATTATATCACTTTCATTTATTAATTCTGCCTTCATAAATATTTATTTAATTACTTTTTGGAAAAACTTTTTTTCCACTCTAGTAAAATGAATAATTGGTAGACTATATAGAGTCCTGAGTTCAATACCCAAGGTATTTTTGTGTATTCCAGTCTCAATATATTTGTCAAATTTCCTACTATAAATAAAATGGTGCTTCCAAATAAATAGAGTAAAATACCCATATTGATATAATAATACTCTTTTTTCTCATTTAATATGTTGTAAAGATGTAGGGTTGCGTAGCTAACTATTAAAAAAGAGGTAATGAATATTTCGAATAAATTGAATTTAAAAAACAAACTCGGATCTAGTACGTATTGAATTCCAATGACTGCTAAACCAGCATACAAACCCACTGTAACAATCTTTTTTTGATACGTCTCTTTTAATAAAACTTTGTAAAAAAAACTGAGTATTATAAACTGACCCACAAAATAAAAATGAGACAAATAAAGGTTATTAATATTAACTCTTGCCAAGACATTCGAAATTATTTGGATAACTAAAACCAACCCTAAATATCCTGTAAAAATCTTAAAGACTTTATCCTGAAGAGAAAAGCACCGGATAAATAAAACAAAATTCAAAAATAAAACCAAGAGACCTACATATATAAATACATTTAACATCTATTGTAGCATTAGAGTTTCAGGATCACAAGTAGATGGACAAGGAGACGTAAAATCATAAATATCATCTTCCGTTGCACCAGCGTCACCATTGTCTTGAGTGATCATATCAACATAAATTTGAGTTAGGGGATCATATTTTGTTCCCACAATCATTAATTTTTCTACTCCATCATCATCAACTCCTATGTATGCTCTCACTGCATCGACCCCTTCTTTGAGGACTTCTACTAAATCAATTTTAGGGATCAAAAAAGCATTTAAATGATGGTGTTTGTTATAATTTCCTTCTCGTTTAGACCATCGTTTTGCCCATCTTTGGGCTGTTTTTAACGGAATGACATTCACAACTTTTCCTTTTTTTAGGCTTCCAGAAGTAGTTTCTTGTGACATATTTATTAGGTTTGCAGATTACGGATTTTATAAATAAAAAATTATTAGCTAAACTACTGTTTTTTATTGTTTATACAAAACCAGCTTAGTAATTATACAAGCTACAATGTTTGTTTTCAAAATAAGCACCGATTGCTCAGGTCGCTTATTTAGTTCTTGTAACCCTGAATTTGGTTTCTAGAGAATCTAATTTGTAATAGCTTTGCTGAAAGGCATTAATTTAATATGAGTACCAATGCTAAAAATAGCTTGTTTTTGAGTCATCAACCTATTAAATACGAGCTATGAACCTACCTGAATTTTTAGAGAAATACCCTGATTAAGCCACACGTAATAAGGGATTCAAAGCTAAACTACTTGAAATGGGAATTGTATGTAAAAAGTGTCAACACACCGAACATTACTTTCGTAAGGCAGATTTAAAATTTCAATGCAAAAAATGCGGTAGTCGTGTCAGTCTTCGTTCAGGCACCGTTATGGAGAATACTAATTTGCTTTTTCCAATATTGGATGCTCTGTATTGAACTCGTGATGCTGTCACAAAAGAGTTTTTCGGCATTAGAAATACAACGTATGTTGGGTCACAAACATTATGAACCCTTGGTAGGGTAAATTGCTTTAGAGTTGTCTTACTTGAGAATGCTATCAATAAAGAAGCACTCAATAATCACTAAAATAAAAATTATGAACACATTTAAAGCCTTACTCATTTTGATCACTATTGGTTTTGCCATAAATATAAATGCGCAAGAAGCCAATAGTACCGATGAACCAAAAAAAAACACAAAACAAGCTACGGTAACTTATTACCAACAACGCGCTGCAGAGGATGCAAAATATGAGCAGGAGTTTACTGCTCAAAACAACAGCGAAGACAAAGCTTTTTGGAAAGAACAAAAAAAATACGAAAAACAATTAAAGAAAAACAACAAAAAAGCTTATCGCGCCTACATTCAAGGAAAAAAAGAGGCATACGCAGAACATCACCAACATTGCAATCACGATCACCATAGCGATTATTTTTATAGCAATGCCCAGTTTTATTATTACCAATACGACAACAGACACAACTATCAGAGAAGACCAAATCGTACTATAATAAACACTCCGGTGCGAGTAAGCACTCCGAGCATTCGTTTAGGGATTTTTTAATTACGGGTAAACTATTTTTTTTTAATAATATCTTTTTTAAGACCGACGAAATAATTTTTGTTAAAGAATTCTGATTGAAGTTTCTATGCCATATATTTATTTACTGACTAACCAAAAAGAGCACTCCTAGAGGATTTATTCCTGACACTTTCACAACACTGACAACAGATCTGTAATAATAAAACCTCTTGTAACACTTTTAAATAAATCTAATTACTGTATATTACCATCTTATCTAAAGGTGGAAATTATGAAAGACAATAAAATATTACGTTATATTAAAGACGTGTTAGAAAATAAGCCAACTGGCTGGTTGAATCTAACAACTCACAGACTAGATATTTATGACGAAAAATTGGCAAAAACTCAATTCTTAGAACAGTTTGAAATTTTATTTAATAGCAATAATTCTGAATCAAAGGCATTAGGAGAGTTACCCACTGCTTATGACTATATTCGATTAGGGCATCCATTATCTTGTATATTAGAATGGGTGATTGCCCACTTACATCATTTAAAACCAGAAAATGTAATTAGTTTTTCCTCAAAGACGACTCCGATTTTGGCAGTACTAAGGAAAAATTTATTAGCTGGCAAAAACACTCAAATTATTTACACTGGTGAATTACCAGAATTTTTTGATGTTGAAGTACTTCAGCACATTTATGGCTATACATTTGATTTAAAGAAGATTGAAAAAGAAACAGCCATTTCCAAGTTTGACGGGAGTACCATTTTCATTACGCAGCAAGATGAAATTAGCACTTTTGATTTTACCAAAAACATTGACTTTTTTATCAATGTTCATTCTGACTTTGGAAGTATTTTAGTTGTAAATGGAGACCAAAACGAAAGTTATATCCCCGAAATTCAGCATGTCAGAAGAAGAGAGACCATTGCAATGACGCCAGCCAATTGTCTTGCTATGTTGAAAATTCTGACAGCACAATCTTCTTTAGAACCAAAAGAGAATACTATCGAGACAAACAAAGCAATGGTTTTAGATTCGATTGCGACCATTACCGGAAGCAAGACAAAAGCACTAATTGCTTCCAGTGGACTATCAATTCAATATGCGGTTGTCATGGGATTAATTCATGATGCGGAGGAAAACCATAAAGGAAAGGCGATCAAAATTATTGTTCCCCCCAATTGTTACGGTGGTACAAACGACCAAGCCAGACGGGTTGCTGCTTGCATTGACTCTGTTGAAATACTGGATTTACTGGTTGACGGTGGTAAAGATATGGTTGAAAGTATTGCGCTTCTTTTAGATAAAATTGCTGACGAGGATGCTATTCCAATCATAATTGCTGAAATTCCAACAAATCCCAGAGTTGAAGTTCCGGATCTTTTCAAATTAAGCGCTACTTTGAGTAAACAGCGAAAAACTGCAACTGGTAAAATTGCTACAGATCCTATTTTTGTTTTAGATCAAACCTTTTGTCCAAATGTACACTTTTTAGGTGAAGAGGATATATTATCACCAATTAGGACCATTTCATATGTAAGCGGATCTAAATTTCCAAGTGGCGGGCAATGTACTGCGGGCTATTGTGTGGGAAATAAAAAAACGGAAGGGTTGATGAAAAAAATAGAATTTCATCTAAAACTTTGCGATAATGAGGCTACCAATCTTCAAATGGAGATTTTGGCAAAACAATTGCCTTCTATGAATCAAAGAATAAAGGATGCATATCATAATACACATGAATTTGTAAACTTCATAAAAAAAACTTTACCAGCGGCGAAAATTAATTTTGTTTCGTCAGCATTGGCAGACCAAGGATTTACCCCCTCTGTGTTTTCATTAGACCTTCCCAGTAAAGGGAACACAACGGAAGAAAAAGAAGCTCATAAAAGAGAGTTAAATCTTAGGTTAATAAATTTAATGATTAGAGAAATACCTAATGAAAGCAAGTTTTGTGTGAGTTATGGGCAGTTAAAAGGATGTTACTGGACAATTCCGGCAACATCAACTCAAGGGACGACTAAAGAGGGTGACAAAGATTACATCGTACGTGTAGCACTTTCTCCTACCATGGATTTAGAACTTCACAAAAAAGTTTTTTTAGATTTTGTCAGCCAAATTTAATTCTGATCCTATACCATTCCTCTATTTAACCTTGAAGGAAAAAACTAAGTAATGATCCATATTAACTAAAATAGAATTTTCTGATTTTTTTTTTACAGAAACAGACAACCATTACAAGTAAACCACTGTGGAGGGATAGGTCAAAGATTTGGTTATTAATACCAAACAAAATTACTATTGGCTCCATAAAAAAGCTTTCAGAAAAGTATTTGAATGCTGATAAAATGATCTATTTAGTGGTAGGTGATGCTGAAACGCAGTTAAAAAAGCTGAAGAAAATTGGTTATGGAACACCAATTCTTCTGAATACACCAGCGGTAAATAAGCTGATTTAAAACTAATTTGGGTTATAAGTAATAACCATGGTATAATGTCGTATTTTAAAATCAGGATAAAATTATGTAACAATATGATTTAAAGCTGTTTTACTTAAAGTTAATTCTTTTGACTTTACGACTTTTAAACTTTCGACTTACTTACATCACTGATTCTCATAGCCGCGATAGACGTGAAAATTTTATTCACTCATTTCATCATATCGCTCCGGAACTTGGGGATCATACAGCGAACATTTGAATTCATCCATTATATTCACTAAAGTATCCATTGTTTTTCCTTCAGTGCCATAACAATCAATTTTTACACTTTGGGGCGTCATCCTGATATGAAAAGCACCTGCACCATAGTTATTTTTCCAACTGTTCTCGTCTACTTTTTCCCATTTGGAGAATACAGAAGCAATTCTGTTCAAAATGACTTGTACCGGAAGTTCTTCAAGACCTTCAATTTCAGCTTGTTCTTCTGAAACAGCTTCATAAACTTCGTGATGGTTGAGATAAATTCCCTCCAGATATTTCCAAAAAACCAATTCGTACATAGATAAAAAATTAAAAGATTAAAGAATTGAAAGATTGAAAAATGAACTTCAATTGAAGCTTTTTAATATTCAAAAGTTCCGTATTCACTGGTAATAGTCAGTTTTTTTGAAGTAGCAGCTTCTACTCTACCTACGATTTGCGCATCAACATTAAATGATTTTGAAATCGCAATAATGTCTTGTGCAACAGCTTCCGGAACATAAATTTCCATACGGTGACCGCAATTGAAAACTTGGTACATTTCTTTCCAATCCGTTTTAGATTGTTCTTGAATTAACTGAAATAATGGCGGAACTGGAAATAAATTGTCTTTTATAATGTGTAGGTTTTCTACAAAGTGTAAAATTTTAGTTTGGGCTCCTCCACTGCAATGCACCATTCCGTGAATTTGATTGGAAGAATATTGGTCTAAAATTTTCTTAATGATTGGTGCATACGTTCTGGTTGGCGAAAGCACTAATTGTCCGGCATCGATTGGTGAATTTTCAACGGCGTCTGTCAATTTTACTTGTCCAGAATAGATTAATTCTTCAGGAACTAAAGCATCGAAACTCTCCGGATATTTGGTTGCCAAATATTTCCCGAAAACATCATGACGCGCCGATGTTAACCCGTTGCTTCCCATTCCGCCATTATAGTTTTTCTCGTAGGTAGCCTGGCCAAAAGAAGCCAATCCTACAATTACATCACCGGCTTTAATATTAGCATTATCAATTACTTTGCTGCGTTTCATACGAGCAGTTACTGTTGAATCTACAATTATAGTTCGAACAATATCGCCTACATCAGCAGTTTCTCCACCTGTTGAATGAATGGTCACCCCAAAAGATTCCAGTTCTTTAATCAGTTCTTCGGTTCCGTTAATAATTGCTGAAATTACTTCAGCGGTAATCAAATTTTTATTTCTTCCAATGGTTGATGAAAGCAGAATATTATCCGTTGCACCCACGCACAATAAATCGTCAAT
The DNA here is from genome assembly GCF_003984855.1 of Flavobacterium sp. GSP6. Lineage (NCBI taxonomy): Bacteria > Pseudomonadati > Bacteroidota > Flavobacteriia > Flavobacteriales > Flavobacteriaceae > Flavobacterium > Flavobacterium sp. GSP6. The sequence continues at coordinate 186,352 of NZ_RYDO01000004.1, read as the reverse complement.
ATTCATGATTAAAGCATCTTGGGCAATGCCTTTCCAAACAGAAATATCGCCTGTTTCTTTCCAATACATGTAGGCCAAAGAGGATTTAGTTCCCGCTCCGTCAGCATGCATGATCAGACAATATTCTTCGTCTTGAGTTAAATAATCAGGGACAATTTTACAGAAAGCTTGTGGATATAATCCTTTATCAATATTTTTTATCGCATTATGAACATCTTCTTTGGATGCCGAAACACCGCGAAGCGCATATCTTTTTGAAGTATCTGAACTCATGTAGTCTAGTTGTGAAGTCTGCTTTTATGCAGGTAGTTGTGCGGCAAAGGTAATTATTTTTTTGGGTTTTGCCTATCGAGTCATCAGAAGTGTTTCTTGCTAAAATTGTCATACTAAGAATATTTGTTTACACCCTTCAATTTAGCCTTTCAAGGTGCAAAACATCAAAAAAATGTCTACCTGAAACAGATAGACATTTTTATTAAATTTCAATGGCGCAATAAATTACTCCCAATCAAGCATGCATGCGTCAAAAAATAATACTACCCTAGAGTACCGGTAAATCCAGATATTATTTGACTTATAATGACACTCGATGTGTTAATAAGTAGATTACTTCGTAAATAACAATTCTCTGTATTTTGTTAGTGTCCAAATCTCATCATCCACTAACAGCTCCAGTTTATCACAATGGCTTCTAATTTCTTCAAAAAATGGTTTTACTTTATCACAATAAGCTAGAGCCATTTCATGTGCATCAGTAATTGCATTGGCTTTCTTTCTAGCTTCGGTCATTTCATGAACTTTAGAATTGATCCCCTCAATATGTCCGGAAATTTCTTTGATTAAAATGATTTGTTCTTTTGCAATTTTTTCAAAATCAGCACCAAAAATCTCTTTTAGTCCCTTCACATTTTCAATCAAAGTGTTTTGGTAGCGAATGGCTGTTGGAATAACATGGTTTTGAGAAAGATCACCTAAAACTCTACCTTCAATTTGAATTTTCTTAGTATACTCCTCTAATTCTATTTCATAACGTGCCTCCACTTCAATATGATTCATGATACCCATTTCAGAAAACAAATCTAAAGCTTGCTTAGAAGCTCTTGCTTTTAGTGCTTCAGGAGTTGTTTTAAAGTTACTTAACCCTCTTTTACCTGCTTCAATTTCCCATGCTTCACTATATCCGTCTCCTTCAAAAAGGATTTTCTTAGAAACTTTGATGTACTCTCTCAAAACATTGAAAATAGCATCATCTTTTTTCATGTCTTTAGATTCTATCAGCGCATCTACTTCAATTTTGAAATCTTTTAATTGTTTTGCTACAATAGTATTCAAAGTCGTCATTGAATTAGAACAGTTAGCTGATGATCCTACTGCTCTGAACTCAAACTTATTTCCTGTAAAAGCGAATGGTGATGTTCTATTTCTATCTGTATTGTCCAAAAGAACATCTGGAATTTTCCCTACTACATTTAGTTTTAAGTCTGTTTTTTCTTCTGGAGATAGTTTCCCTGCAGTTACACCTTCTAATTCTGCTAGAACTTTAGTCAACTGCGCCCCAATAAATACGGATATAATTGCTGGTGGTGCTTCATTTGCCCCTAGTCTATGATCATTACTTGCAGTAGCAATTGCACCTCTTAATAAAGACTCGTAATCATTTACTGCTTTTATTGTATTGATAAAGAAAGTCAGAAACTGTAAATTACTCATTGGAGTTTTACTAGGGCTCAATAAATTCACTCCTGTATCTGTTGCCAAGGACCAGTTATTATGCTTTCCGGAACCGTTCACTCCTTTGAAAGGTTTTTCATGAAACAACACTTTCAAATCATGGCGTTCTCCTACTTTTTGCATCACATCCATCAACAAGCAGTTATGATCAACAGCAAGATTTGTTTCTTCAAAAATAGGAGCCAATTCAAATTGATTTGGTGCTACTTCATTATGACGTGTTTTCACAGGAATTCCTAACAACATGCATTCTTGTTCCAAGTCTCTCATATACATTAAGGCACGAGTAGGTATAGACCCAAAATAATGGTCATCTAATTGTTGCCCCTTAGCCGATGTATGTCCTAACAAAGTCCTACCGGTCATCATAAGATCAGGACGCGAATTTGCTAAAGATCTATCAATTAAGAAATATTCTTGTTCCCAACCTAAAGTTGCAGTTACCTTTTTTACATTTTTATCAAAATATTTACATACTTCGGTAGCAGCGTCATCCATAGCGGTCAAAGCTCTCAACAAAGGTGTTTTATAGTCTAAAGCTTCCCCCGTATAGGAAATAAAAACCGTTGGAATACACAAAGTAGTTCCAAAAATAAATGCTGGAGATGTTGGATCCCAAGCTGTATACCCTCTAGCTTCAAATGTATTTCTGATTCCACCATTTGGAAAACTAGATGCATCCGGTTCTTGTTGTACTAATTGAGCGCCACCAAATTTCTCTACTGGATCACTGCCATCATACGAAGTTTCAAAGAAAGCATCATGTTTTTCAGCGGTTGTTCCTGTAAGTGGCTGAAACCAGTGTGTATAATGAGTCACCCCTTTAGCCAAGGCCCACTCTTTCATTCCCATTGCGATATAATCCGCTAATTTTCTGTCTATTTTAGTTCCATGTTGAACTGCATCGCGCACTCCTTTAAAAGCATCTGAAGTTAAAAACTGTTTCATTGCTTTGTCATTAAAGACATTTGAACCAAAAATAGTTGATTTTCTATCAGTCTCTTCAAATTTTACTGGAACTCTGTTTGATGCTTCTTTCAAAGCTTGAAAACGTAATGATGACATACAATTTTGTTTTAATTAATTAAACCCCCTATTATTTTGATGCAAATATAATTTAATAATTACTTTTATAAAATATTACCTCTGTTTTTTATGGGTAACCACGTCAAATTTATTAAATTAACAAAAAATATTAATTATAATAACAACTTAGCAATTTAAACACCCCTATTTATTTTTACTGATATTTTCATAAAATAAAATAAACATAGACAATCACAAACAACAGCAAACTTTCGATTAAATATTTATTGAAGTTAAACAATCTAAAAGTATCTTTGTGCAACTTTTTAAATATATGATATATGATTGTCTGGATTTCTTTCTTAGTAGCCGTAATGATTTTCTTGGCTCTTGATTTAGGTGTTTTCAACAAAACGCCACATATTATAAGTTCAAAAGAAGCGGGTAAGTGGACTGCAATATGGGTTACTTTATCATTCCTGTTTTCCGGCGTTATTTATTGGCTCTACAACAATAATTATATCGCAAATCCGGATCAATTAACTCCCACAACAGCATCCATAAAGTTCATTACCGGATATTTAATTGAATTATCATTAAGCATTGACAACATCTTTGTCATAGCCATAATCTTTTCTGCTTTTAAAATTCCGCCACAATACCAGCATCGTGTTTTATTTTGGGGAATATTAGGGGCAATATTCTTTAGAGGCCTAATGATCTTTTTTGGCGTTATGCTAATCAATAAATTTTCTTGGATGACGTATATTTTTGGTGCTTTCCTGATCTATACTGCCATGAAAATGTTGTTTGGAAATGAAAATGAAAAATTTGAACCTAAAAAATCATTCGTCTATAAAAGCCTAAAAAAAATAATGCCCATATCTAATCATATGGATGAGGAGCATTTCTTTGTCAAAAGAAGACACATTACTGCCGCAACCCCTCTATTTGTAGCTCTTGTGGTTATTGAAGTCATGGATGTGGTTTTTGCCATTGATAGTGTTCCTGCTATTTTAGCCATTACTAATGACCCCTTTTTAGTTTTCAGTTCTAATATTTTTGCCATTCTAGGATTGCGATCCATGTATTTCTTTCTGGCTAATATGTTAGCTAAATTTAGTTATCTGGAATACAGTCTAATCGCTATTTTAAGTTTTGTTGGTGTGAAAATGTTAACCCATGACATACTAAAAAAATACAATTATGAAATTCCGGAATGGATGTCACTGGCTTTTATAGCGGTGGCTCTTATAGTGGGAATTGTAGTTTCACTTAGAAAAAACAGCAAAGAGTTTGTCTCCTAATTTTAAGGTCTATAAAAAAAGGAAATCTTTCGATTTCCTTTTTTTTTGACTTCTCTGAAATTATAAATTTATTTTTTGAATTTCACTTTTACTAACCTTCAATGAGGACATAACTGCATCCATATTATTTTTGTTTATTGTAGAGGCAAAATTTGCTGGTACAATTACTATTCTAAAAGTTTGATTTTGTGTCCAACTGGAATCTAAAGTATTCAGATTGAAATTAGCCGCAAGAAAAATTTTAACATCAAACCTGGAATAATCAAAATTAAAATCTAATTCACCACCATTATTCAGATAATACGTTTGAGGCATTAATTTCCAAATATCTGCTCCATTTACCGTATCATACAAATGGTATACTAAAACAGAATCCGAAGAATAAATTGGCGGATCAAATACAACCAAGCTGCTATAATTATTATTGGAGTTGAACGAAGTTGTAACTTCATACACTTCAGTTCGAGGACCGTTATCAACGGTATCATATAGTTCTGTCACTTCACAACTTTGTAGAGTCATCATCCCGATGAAAACTAAAAATAAGGTAATTTTTTTCATTCGTTATCGTTTTATAATTTATATTAAAAAACTCTATTCATGAATTGTGCCAAACTTTATTTTCAAAAAAAAGTGCTTTTCAATTATGGAAAAAAAACTTAAATTATACCTAATAATCCTGGGCTTAAAAGGAACTAAAAAAGCCTCTCAGATGAAAGGCTTTTTTAAAATTTTATTACTATTCGGTTATTATTTCTCCACAACAGCCACGCCATTATTGTTTAAAATTTTGCTAAAAAACAACACATGAGAAGGTAACGCATTTTCCCAATATTCCCACGTATGCGCTCCTGGCCGTTCCGTATAATCGTGAGCAACTTTATTATAAACAAGCCTTCGGTGTAATTCTCTATTGGATTCAATCAAAAAATCATCTACACCGCAATCTATAATCAATTCCAGTTTGTTACTTTTTATTTTATCCACCATATTCAAAACTGCACTGGAGGCATATACTTCCTGTGGCGCTCCTTCAATCCCAAAAACAGGTTCCATTAATTTAGTAACTCTTTCCTTAGATTCCGGATTAATCATGCTTCCCATATCAACAGCTCCGCTCATACTTCCTGCTGCACAAAATAGTTCTGGATGTCTTGTCGAAAGATACAATGCTCCGTGACCTCCCATAGAAAGTCCCGTAATTACACGTCCTTTTCTGTTATTTATTGTCCGATAGGTATTGTCTACTTTCTGAATTACTTCTTTTGTAATGTAGGTTTCAAACTGACTTCCCTTATTCACAGGACTATCAAGATAAAAACTGAATGTTTCTCCTTCCGGCATTACGATTATGATATTATACTGATCGGCTAAATTGTGCAATAAATTCTTATCTGGAGTTTTAGACAACCAATCATTAAAATGACCATAAGCGCCATGCAACAGATAAAGCACGGGATAATTAATCTTGCTTTTTGTATACGAACTTGGTAATACTACCGCAGCTTTATACGTTTTATTCATTGCCATACTAGGAATTTGCAATGTATCGGCTTTTGCTGCATAAGAAACTACAGTATGACCAAGAAGAAAAAATAAGAATACAATTTGAAGTTTTTTCATACTATTCGGTTTTAAGGTAAAATGTAAATATAGTACTTTAACTCGTTGGGTGTAATTAATGAAAATTTCAATTAATCTTAACTAAAAAAATGAACCACATAGAAACATAGAAAAAAAGAGTTGGACAGCCCAATTTTTGGCTTCATATAGCTATGATTTTCTCCAAAAAAGTGAAACGACTTACATAATTTTAAAATCTATGTTTCTATGTGGTTAAAAAATTAAACGCATTGGATTACACCCAACAGCTACTTTAGAATAAATGTAATAAAGTCGCAATAATTACATGAACAAAAAAAGACCTCTCATTACTGTAAGGTCTTTTAAAAAAAAATTAGATCACGCCCGCCCAAAAGCGGGATAAGCGATTCACACACTTTTTGCGATGCAATTCAATACTGATTACCTAAGATCCCGCCCAAAAGCGGGATAAGCGATTCACACACTTTTTGCGATGCAATTCAATACTGATTACCTTAGATCCCGCCCAAAAACGGGATAAGCGATTCACACACTTTTTGCGATGCAAAAAGTGGTTCTCTGCTTACATATTTCTTCTGTATTGTCCACCTACTTCAAATAAAGCAGCTGTTATTTGTCCCAAGGAACAAACCTTGGTCGCTTCCATTAAATGCTCGAATAAATTTTCGTTTTTAATGGCTGCTTCCTGAAGCGTATTTAAATGATCCTTCACTACATCCTGATTGGATTGATGCAAATGGTTCAACATATCAATTTGGTATTGTTTTTCTTCCTCTGTGGCGCGAATTACTTCGGCGGGGATTACTGTTGGAGAACCTTTGGAACTCAAAAACGTATTCACACCAATGATAGGAAATTCACCTGTATGTTTCAAAGTCTCATAATACAAACTTTCTTCTTGAATTTTACTTCTTTGGTACATGGTTTCCATAGCTCCAAGCACGCCACCACGTTCTGTAATTCGGTCAAATTCTAATAAAACTGCCGCTTCGACTAAATCCGTTAGCTCTTCAATAATGAAAGCACCTTGAATTGGATTTTCGTTTTTGGCCAGTCCTAATTCTTTATTGATAATCAACTGAATTGCCATCGCACGACGCACAGATTCTTCTGTAGGTGTTGTAATTGCTTCATCATACGCATTGGTATGCAAGGAATTACAATTGTCATAAATCGCATACAACGCTTGCAAAGTAGTACGAATATCATTGAAATCTATTTCCTGTGCGTGCAAAGAACGTCCCGAAGTCTGAATGTGGTATTTCAACATTTGCGCACGCTCGTTAGCGCCATATTTATTTTTCATGGCTTTCGCCCAAATTTTACGTGCCACACGACCGATAACGGCATATTCAGGATCTACACCATTCGAAAAGAAAAACGATAAGTTGGGTCCAAAATCATTGATATTCATACCACGACTCAAATAATATTCTACATACGTGAACCCATTAGAAAGTGTGAAAGCCAATTGTGTAATTGGATTTGCTCCCGCTTCGGCAATATGATACCCTGAAATAGAAACCGAATAAAAGTTCCTTACATTCTTAGTAATAAAATATTCCTGTACGTCACCCATTAATCGCAACGCAAATTCAGTAGAGAAAATACAGGTATTTTGCGCTTGATCTTCTTTAAGAATATCGGCCTGAACGGTTCCACGAACTTGAGATAACGTTCTTGCTTTTATTTCGTTATATACTTCCAAAGGTAAAACCTGATCTCCGGTTACACCCAAAAGCAGCAACCCTAAACCGTTATTCCCTTGGGGCAAATCCCCTTGATAATGCGGTCTTTCAACTCCTTTTGCTGCATATATTTTGTTGATTTTTACCTCAACTTCTTTTTCAAGGCCATTTTCTTTGATGTAAAACTCACATTGTTGGTCAATCGCTGCATTCATGAAAAACCCTAATAACATAGGTGCCGGTCCATTAATAGTCATACTCACCGAAGTCATTGCATGAACCAAATCAAAACCAGAATATAATTTCTTAGCATCATCCAAACAACAAATAGAAACTCCGGCATTACCTATTTTTCCATAAATATCAGGGCGTACATGTGGATCGTTTCCGTATAAAGTCACACTGTCAAAAGCCGTTGATAATCGTTTTGCCGGTAATCCCGCACTTACATAATGAAAACGTTTGTTCGTTCTTTCCGGTCCGCCTTCTCCGGCAAACATACGAGATGGATCTTCTCCTTCACGTTTAAAAGGATATAAACCTGCGGTAAAGGGAAATTCTCCAGGAACGTTTTCCTGCAAACACCAACGTAAAATATCACCCCAAGCTTTGTACTTTGGCAATGCAATTTTCGGAATTTGAGAATGTGAAAGGGACTCCGTGTGCGTGGCCATTTTGATTTCTCTATCCCGAACTTTGAACGTATACACCGGATTCTTGTACTTGTTTACTTTCTCGTCCCAAGTCAAAATGATTTCCCAGTTGTATGGATCCAAATCCATTTTTATTTTATCAAATTGATTTAGTAAAAGATTTAAAAATATTTTGTCCTCAGCAGCACCCGGTTTTTCAGATTCTAAAGCACTTGGCAAAACCGAATCGTCATTAATTCCTGTTTTATTCAATTCAGGGATTTTTCTAGTAACCGATTCAATCGTTTTAAAAATCCCGTACAATTTCTGAGCCACTTGTTCTTGGCTAACGGCCGTAACATCATACTTCCGGTTGCTCTCGGCAATTTCAGACAAATAACGGGTTCTGTGTGGCGGAATAACGAAAATCTTCTCGCTCATTTCACGAGTGATTTGGAATGTTGATTTCAAATCAGAATTCGTTTTTTCATGGACTTTATCCATTATCGCTTTGTACAGCGTATTCATTCCCGGATCGTTGAACTGCGAAGCAATAGTCCCAAAAACCGGAAGCGTATCTAAATTCGCATCCCATAAATTATGGTTGCGTTGGTATTGTTTTTTCACGTCTCTCAATGCATCCAGAGATCCGCGTTTGTCAAATTTGTTTATCGCTACCAAATCAGCAAAATCAAGCATGTCGATTTTTTCCAATTGAGTTGCAGCGCCAAATTCAGGCGTCATTACATATAAGGATACATCAGAGTGATCCATGATTTCTGTATCGGATTGTCCTATACCTGAGGTTTCCAGGATTATGATATCATAATTTGCTGCTTTAATCACTTGGATTGCATCGGCAACATATTTAGACAAAGCCAAATTCGATTGGCGTGTGGCCAAAGAACGCATGTAAACTCGAGGGTTATTAATAGCGTTCATTCGGATTCTATCACCTAACAAGGCACCGCCGGTTTTTCTTTTTGATGGATCGACGGATATTAATCCGATAGTTTTTTCCGGGAAATCGATTAGAAAACGACGCACTAATTCATCCACCAAAGAAGATTTTCCTGCTCCACCTGTTCCTGTGATTCCAAGAACCGGAGTTTTACAACCCTGATTCTTTTTTTGGATAACTTCCAGAGTTTTGGCCGCTATGTCTGGGAAATTCTCTGCTGATGAAATAATTCTGGCAATTGCTTTTGGATTTTTTTCTTCCAAATGTTTTATTTCATCCGTCAGTTTATCTCCAACGGGATAATCAGATTGTTGTACTAAATCATTAATCATTCCCTGCAATCCCATCGCTCGACCGTCATCCGGCGCATAAATACGGGTGATTCCGTACGCTTGCAATTCGGCAATTTCAGAAGGCAGGATTACGCCGCCGCCGCCGCCAAATATCTTGATTTGCCCAGCTCCTTTTTCCTGAAGCAAGTCATACATGTATTTGAAATATTCGTTGTGTCCGCCTTGATACGAAGTTATCGCAATAGCATTCGCATCTTCTTGAATCGCTGTATTGACAACTTCTTCCACACTGCGGTCGTGGCCCAAATGGATTACCTCAACACCGGTAGACTGAATGATTCTACGCATAATATTGATTGCAGCATCGTGACCGTCAAAAAGCGCAGCTGCGGTAACAATTCTTACTTTATTGTTAGGGATATATGGTTTTTGTTGTTCCATTTTATGAATATGATAATTTAAGACTGCAATTTACAATTTTATTTTAAAAATTATCCGTTGTTACTGTTGGTTATTAATAAATAATAAAGTTTATGCCATGCAGGACAACAAATAGATTAAAATTGGGCTATTTTTTTTAAACATAAAACAACTCAATCTAACTTTTTTATAAACACAGATACATTTAGTTTTGAAAAACACTAATCATTACTAAAAAACAAAGCTAAAAACAAAATGCTAATGCAAAAAATTACAATCCTAATCCATTGCAAAGATCAAAAAGCAATTATTGCCTCCGTTACAAATTATATTGCCTCCATTGATGGCAATATAATCTACCTGGACCAACACGTTGATGCTAATGAGAATGTGTTTTTCATGCGTTTAGAATGTGAATTCAATACCAAAAATTGGAATATTGAAGCTATTAAAAATGATTTTCAAGCAACGTTGGCTTCACCGTTTAATATGTCCTGGGCAATGTACACCCAAGATGAAAAACCAAAAATGGCATTATTTGTTTCAAAATACGACCATTGTTTGTATGATATTTTAGGACGCCACAGCGCTGGTGAATTGCCACTAGAAATTCCTTTGATAATAAGCAACCATGAGGATTTGAAACCAGTAGCAGACCGTTTTAATATTCCGTTTCATTATGTACCTTTTACCAAAGATACAAAAGCCGAAGGCGAGCAAAAACAACTGGATTTACTGAAGCAGTATACTATTGACTTTATTATTTTGGCTCGCTACATGCAGATTATCACCCCTAAATTGATTGCGCAATACCCGAATCAAATCATCAACATTCATCATTCCTTTCTCCCTGCGTTTCCCGGGGCAAAACCCTATCACTCAGCTTTCATGAGAGGTGTTAAAATCATAGGCGCTACCAGTCATTATGTGACTGAGGAATTGGATGAAGGTCCAATTATCGAGCAGGATATTACCCGAGTTACACACAGTCATTCTATTGAAAATTTCATCATGAAAGGACGTGATCTGGAACGTACGGTTTTGGCAAGAGCCATAAAACTGCATGCCGAGAGAAAAACAATAGTATATGACAATAAAACGATAGTATTTCTATAGACTTATTACCCTTTAAAATCCAGGTCTTAAACAAAAAGATAACTCAAAATTAAAACCTGAGACAGTCCATCGTGTAACTTGCTACCGAGTGAACAAAAAGTATGCATTGAAACAAAGTAAAAAAAAACTTAACGTATGTACAACAAAGTAATAACAAAATCTTAACAGCAAAACGCCTCTGTAAGTGTGATCTTTGCAGAGTAATAAACTGGTTATTTATTATTTTGGTTTTGGTTAGTTAAAGAATTGCCTGCATAAAAAATGCAGGCAATTTTTATTTAGCAGTGTTTATAAAAGAAAGAACAGCATCGTTAAAAACATTAGGCTGTTCCACATTGACTACATGTCCACAGTTTTGTATTACAAACAACGTGGACGATTTGTAATGATTTTCTACCACTTTTTTAACTGATGGTAAAAACATATAATCCTCTTCGCCCATCACATAAAGCGTAGGAATATTTAACTCGACCTGACGGAACCATTTGAGTACCGGATTTATTTCGGCGGTGAGTTTAAACCATTTGATAAATTCTTTTTGGTATAATTTCTTGGCCTCGTTGATAAAAAGCACCCGAGACTGTTTGTGACTTTTTTTTGGCATGATGACAAAGGCAAAAAACTGATATAAAACCAAATAAGGCAGTACATATTTAAACAAATTACCCAATCGCATCAATACTTGAGAACGGAAATTCATTTTCAATATCGCACCGCCAAGGATCATGCTTTGCACGCGTTCCGGATACATTTCAGCCAATTGTCTGATGAGTATGGTTCCCAATGAAATTCCGACAAAATGTGATTTTTCAATTTTGAGATGGTTTAAGACTTCCAGAATATCATTGGCCAAAGCCGAAAAAGTATATTTTTGTTTGAAAGCTGTTTTCAGCGTAGGTTTTGATTCCCCGTGACCGCGTAAATCCAATAATAAAACACTATGCTGTTTCTTAAAATCCCGTATTTGTTTGAACCATATAGACGAACTTCCACCAGCACCGTGAACAAAAGTTACCCATTGGTCGCTGTTTTTATTTTCGTAAATGGTATAATTGATCACGTCTTTTTTTTGTAAAAATAGCACATTAATTTTAAATCCCAATCTTAACAAATAATAATGCTTCTTTTAAGATCGTAAAATGTAAATTTGCATAAAATCATCACCCATGAAAGGATTATTGCAAGAGAAAAGTGAAATAGAAAAGCTTAAAAAAGAGTACCAAAAGTTCTCAGAACTAAATTTCCATATCGAAAATTCTTCTGTTAAATCGATCGTGATAACAGAAAAATTGATTTTAGAAGAATGCGAATTATAATTTTTGATGCATTTTTTTAAAATAGTCAAACGCTTTTAGCAATCGGCTTCCATACCAGGAAAACATTTCACCATCTACAAATACCGTTTTTGCGTGGTGTGTATGCCTTCCTATTTCGAAAGCATCTTCCTCTTTGAAAGGATACGGCTCTGATGAAAGAAAAACCAAATCCGGATCCCCTTCTAAACGCATTTTTTTGAGTTCAATTTCCGGGTAACGTCCAGAAGTCTCGGCATTGCCTGCATATATGTTTTGAAAATGGTTTAGTTTCAGTAATTCATTGATAAAATTATTAGAACCGGCAACCATAAAAGGATTTTTCCAAATGAAATATACTACTTTTTGTTGCGGCTTATCTTTTATAAAGTTTTTAAAATCGCTCAGGGCAAAAGCCAATTTATCGTTCCATTTCTGGGCTTCGGTTCTGCAATTGAAAAGTTGACCAAAGTCTGCAATCATCTGAAAATTATCTTCAATCGTGATGATATTGGTCACCCAAACCGGACAAATTTTACGCAACTCTTCCACAATTTCAGCGGTATTTTCCTCTTTGTTACAAATGACAATATCCGGTTGCAACAATCTGATTTTTTCGTAATGCACTTTTTTGGTACCACCAACTATTTTCTTGGTCGACTTAAAATGATACGGATGCACACAGAATTTTGTAATTCCTATAATTCGGTCTTCCAAACCTAAATCATACAGCAATTCCGTTTGTGAGGGAACCAATGATATAATGCGTTTTGGCGAAGTTTCAAAAGAATGTGTTATTCCGAGTTGATCGATTAAAGTTTTTTGTCTCAAGTTTAATGTTTAATGTTTAGTAAATCTAATCAAAAATTATATTTTTAAACCATTAAGAAATTTAGAAAAATTAAGGCTTAAAAAGTTTAGCGCTAAAATTTTTGATTCAAATCTTAGCGCAAGGGTAATAAAACTTAATTTCTTAATGGTTTAAAATGAAGAATGATTGAATTCAAAATATTTTATAAAAACCCAAAAACGTTAAACGTTAAACTTCAAACGCATAATTTGCTCCATTTCCTGTTGCATTTTCAACGCTTCGGTTCTTGCTTTATCGGCAAAATCAGTTCCGTTTGAAACATAAATAATCGCTCTGGAAGAATTGATTAGTAATCCAACATTCGCATTCATTCCGTATTTACAAACTTCAGCCAGACTTCCGCCTTGTGCTCCTACTCCGGGAACAAGCAAGAAACTGTCAGGAACAATTTTGCGAATTTCAGTGAAATATTCGGCTTTTGTTGCACCTACAACATACATCAGGTTTTCGCTGTTTTTCCAGTTTTTAGATATTTCCAAAACTTGTTTGTACAATTCTTTTCCGTTTACGTTTAAAGTCTGAAAATCAAAAGCACCTTCGTTAGAAGTCAAAGCCAACATAATGGTATGTTTATTTTTGAAAGCCAGAAAAGGCTCCACTGAATCTTTTCCCATATAAGGAGCAACGGTAATACTGTCAAAATTCAAATCTTCAAAAAAAGCTTTGGCATACATGGCAGACGTATTACCAATATCACCACGTTTGGCATCGGCAATAGTAAAAATATCCGGATACGTTGAGTTGATGTAATCGATTGTTTTTTGTAGAGACGTCCATCCTTTCAAACCATACGCTTCATAAAAAGCAACATTTGGTTTATAAGCCACAGCCAAATCATGCGTTGCATCGATTATCGCTTTATTGAATTCGAAAATGGGATCTTCCAATTCTAATAGATGCTGTGGAATTTTAGTCAAATCGACATCGAGTCCTACTGCTAGGAATGATTTCTTGCTTCTGATTTGGTCAATAAGTTGTTGTGTAGTCATTTTTTAGGTGGTGGGTTCTTAGATGTTGGGTGTTGGTTTTAAACCTTGGAATCAACATACTTTTTTAAGGATTGAATTCTTTTTTGAATTATGTTAAGCTCGGAAATAATTTCTAAGTGTAAAAACACATCCACAAAACCTATCTCTTTAGCTATTTCAATTTGAGTCTCTAATTCAAAGGCCGAACCTAAACTTATCTGTAAAAATCTAGAAAAATCCTTTTGAGAAGTTCTGGAACAACCTTCCGCTATGTTCGAAGGAATTGAAACTGCACATCTATTGATTTGAGAAACCAGTCCAAATTTTTCTTCTTTGGGAAACGAACCAGTAATAATATAATTTTTTTTAACAAGTAAAACAGAACTTTGCCAAACTTCTAAATCCCTAAAGTTTCTCATATATTTTAGTTTTACAAAAACCTATAACCTACTAAGACCTAAAACCCGGCGCCCAAAACCTATTTAAAAAACCTCGCTGGCTTCTTTCAGTTTTTCCATGTTGTTGACTAACGCCAACTCATCTACAATTTTCTGAATATCACCATTCATGATATTTCCCAAATCGTACAACGTCAAACCTACACGGTGATCCGTTACACGGCCTTGTGCATAATTATAGGTACGAATTTTTGCAGAACGGTCACCAGAACTTACCTGAGACGTACGCGTTGTAGCATCTTCCGCTTGTTTTTTGGCTAATTCCTGTTCGTACAAACGGGAACGCAAAACGCCAAAAGCTTTATCTTTATTCTTGTGTTGTGATTTCTGATCCTGACATTGTGCCACCAATCCAGTTGGAATGTGTGTCAAACGAACCGCTGATTTAGTTGTATTTACCGATTGTCCACCAGGTCCTGACGAACAGAAGAAATCCACACGCACATCATTCATATCAATTTGCACATCAAATTCCTCTGCTTCCGGCAATACCATAACAGTCGCCGCTGATGTGTGAACACGTCCTTGTGTTTCCGTTTGCGGTACCCGTTGTACACGGTGAACACCCGCTTCAAACTTCAAGGTTCCGTAAACATCCTCACCGGTAACTTCAAAAATCACCTCTTTGAAACCACCCGAAGTTCCCTCATTCATATCGACCACCGAAGTTCTCCAACCTCTGTTCTCACAATATTTCGTGTACATACGGAACAAATCCCCGGCAAAAATACTCGCTTCATCCCCACCCGTTCCGGCACGAATCTCCACCATAACATTTTTAGCATCTTCGGGATCTTTAGGAATCAACATAAATTTGATTTCATCCTCCAGTTCCGGCAATCTTTCCTTAGCTTCGTCCAGTTGCATTTTGGCCATTTCGGTCATATCCGCATCACTGTTATCGGCAATTATTTCGTTTGCTTCGTCGATGTTTGCCATCAAAACAACATATTCATCGCGTTTTTCAGCCAAAGCTTTTAAACTTTTGTACTCTTGATTCAATTGCACATAACGCTTCTGATCCATAATAACATCCGGCTGAATAATCAAATCCGAAATCTCATCGAAACGTTGTTTTACTATTTGAAGTCTATCTAACATTTTCTTAGTCCTTTATTTAGGGTGCAAATTTAGTGAAATATTTCACATTATTCAGTGAAAAGATTTCACATTTTGGATTGCAGATTTCACATTTTTTTCGAGGAGCTGATTCCTGCTGTCATTCCAATCTTTATTGATAAAACTTGCTCCGCGTTTTATCAATAAAGGATTTTCCCTTCCATCAGGGCTAAGGTGTTTGTGTTAAAATAACTGCGTTTACGGTTTCCCGTAAAATCCCTGAACCAAAAGGAGTTAGTTTTTAAAATGATATAAAATTGAATTCATTTTTATCAGTATTTTCGTTAGAAAGTTATATATTTGAAAATAAAAAATGTGGGACAGAACTTCGTATATACATACCAATTTGGTTAGATTAGCAAAAAAAACTTCGCCTACAAATGAGTTATGTGCCATTTTACACGAAAACCGCAGAAAATATGAAACCATAAAATTGAATTTATGCCAATTGAAAAACCAACTGAACAAACTGCACCTGTTTTCTTTCCAGAGGAGAATTACAAGATTGTAAAATATTTGGATTTAGCAAAATTCATCTCTTTAATACATTCAAAATCTCTCTTTTTTTGTCGTTTGGATAAATTTGAAGGTTCTTCTCCAAAACTTAATCTAGAATATAACGAATATTGGTATAGACAACTTTATGAACAAAAACATATAAAATCTTCTAATATTGATGAATCCGTTGCAAAAAATTTATTGATTAGAAAAAATACGGAAGAGAAATTTAAAAGCTTAAATTGTGTTTGTTGTTGGAATAAATATAATTCGGAATCTTATGCTTTATGTAAAATTTATTCTGAAATTAATAAAGGAATTATGATAACTTCAAATATTGAAAATTTAATTAAATCTTTTGAAGCAACGCCTGAAAACATTCAATTAAGTGAAGTTAGATATATAAATCACGAAACTGACTTAATTGGAAGAGGAAATTTAAACTATCCAATTATTCATAAAAACATTGCTTATAATTATGAAGATGAATTGAGATTAATTCATTTAGTAAAAGTAGAAAATGGTCTTGTATATGATTGGGATTCCGAAATTAATAGTTCAGGAAAGCAATTAAATAATAATTTAGAAATATTGATTGACGAAATAATTTTAAGCCCTTATTCCCCAAAATGGTTTTGTGATATAATTCAAGACTTAACTATAAAATACAACCTAAATAAAAAGATAAAATACTCTGTTCTAAAATAAACACGATGAAAAAAAATTTATTAATTCTTATAGTTTTATTCTGCACTTCATTTGCTTTTGGTCAATCTGCTACTGAAATAGCAAAAAATGCAATCCAATCAACAGTTTCAATAGTTGCATTAGATAATACTTCACAACCATTAGGATTTGGTTCAGGTTTCATTATTGAAGACGAATTAATAGCAACTAATGTACACGTTATTGAAGGAAGTTCTTCAGCTTATGTTTTGGTTAATGGTCAAGAAAAAAAATATAAAATAGATGGATATTTATCAATTGATAAAGCAAATGATTTAGTGATTTTAAAAGTTTCAGGGTTAAAACAAAAAAGTATGACACTAAATCAAGGAAATATTCCTGAAATTGGAGAGAAAATATATGCAATAGGAAATCCAAAAGGATTTAATGGAACTTTTTCTGAAGGCATAATTAGCGGAATTCGAAATTTTGATAAAAATCAAGTTTTACAAATTACTGCTCCAATATCGCCAGGTAGTAGTGGTGGTCCTGTTTTAAATCTAAAAGGCGAAGTTGTTGGAGTTGCATTCGCAACTTACAGTGAAGGGCAAAATTTAAATTTTGCAATCCCAGTTGAATATTTGTTAGCATTAAAGAACAATTTAGGAATTTTAACTCCTGTATCAACTGTAAAAAAACCAATAAAGTCTACAAAAACAAATGCCGTAAAGCCTAATATTAAAGAAGGTGTAATAATAAGAAACCTTGAGTGGGGATGTTGGGCCTCATATAGTTTTAATTTTTCAATAAAAAATAATCTTCCTGTATCTGTAAGTCACATAAAAGTATTGATTTTGGTTTATGATACTACTGGAGTTATTGTAAATTACTATGAGAACACTTATTTTAGTGGTAGCAGAGAAGATATTGTGATTAAGCCATTTCTGGCTAAAACGATAGGATGTATTAATACACTTTTTGAGGATGGCTTCAAAAAAGGCTATGTACTTAAAGCTAGAATATTAGATTTTAAAATAATAGAAGAATAAAAACGGCACATAACAGCTAGGGATTCGTTGCGTGCGCAGCACGAACAATGAAACCCCGATCGCTCAGATACCCGATCGCTCGGATATCCCCCGATCGCTCAGATATCCACAATCGTTAGCGCAGAATTGCATTCTGTGCCCACAAACGAGGGCAGGAAAAAACAAGTCAGAAAGCTATGTCAGTAAAACGATATTAGCTTTTTTTTAATGTTTAACACCCGATCGCTCGGATATCCACAATCGTTAGCGCAGTTTTGCAAACTGTGCCCAGAACGATGAGCAAATAAAATAATAGACTAACTAGATGCGATTGCTTCGTTCCTCGCAATGACTTAACCCTCCCCGTTCATAATTCCACAAAATTTCTTCTTAATACCAACTTCTAAATTCTTAATTTGCGGACCCGATTGCTCATATATCCACAGTCGTTAGCGCAGAATTGCATTCTGTGCCCACAAACGAGGACAGGTAAAACAAGTCAAAAGAGCTAATCCATAAAACGATATTAGCTTTTTTTTTTAATTTTTAAAGCTGATTTAGAAGTAATTTTGTAAATTAGTTTGGGTGTCAATTGGAGTGGGCACAGAATGCAATTCTGCGCTAACAGTAAATGAGAATATATGAAGTAATCTACGGCATTTTTTCTTTCGTTATTATGAAAATGAGACGTAATCAATAGCCCTGATGGAAGCGGCATCCCACGCTTTTTAGCGTGGATACAGCGGACAGCAGGAAGATGGGTTCTTGAAAAAACGCCATTCGTACTGCTCCTAATAAACAGCACGTCCTAACCGTTCATAACTCCACAAAATTTCTTTTTAATACCAATTTGTAAATTCCTAATTTGCACCCTCAAAATAAGTAGCAAAAATGAAGGTCTGTATTACCGATCGCTCGAATATCCACAATCGTTAGCGCAGAATTGTATTCTGTGCCCATAACGATAAGCAAATAAATAATAGACCAACTGAATGGGATTGCTTCGTTCCTCGCAATGAATCACATACCAGTTCATAACTCCATAAAATTTATTTTTAATACCAATTTCTAAATTCCTACTTTGCACCCTTAAATCAGTAGGAAAAAATGAAGGTCTGTATTGCCGAAAAACCAAGTGTCGCCCGCGAAATCGCATCCGTTTTGGGAGCTAATACCAAGCATGACGGATATTATGAAGGCAATGGTTATCAGGTCACCTACACTTTTGGGCATTTATGTACCTTAAAAGAACCGAACGATTACAAGCCCCATTGGAAAAGTTGGGATTTGAACAATCTGCCCATGCTTCCCGACAAATTCGAAACCAAAGTGGTCGAGAATTCGGGGATCCAAAAGCAATTCCGAATCATAAAAAGCCTTTTCGACAAAGCCGAGTTGGTCATTAACTGCGGGGATGCCGGGCAAGAGGGTGAACTTATTCAGCGTTGGGTGATGAACGAAGCCAATTATAAAGGCGAGGTGCAACGCTTGTGGATTTCTTCCCTAACCACCGAAGCCATCAAAGAGGGTTTCCAGAACTTGAAACCATCTGCCTACTATGATAATTTATACTATGCAGGATTTTCCAGAGCCATTGGCGACTGGTTACTGGGCATGAATGCCACGCGTTTGTACACCGTAAAACATGGCGGATACAAACAAGTTTTGTCTATTGGCAGGGTACAAACCCCAACATTGGCAATGGTTGTGGACCGATTCAAGGAAATCGAGAATTTCAAACCGCAACCGTATTGGGAGTTGCAAACTTTATACAGAGAAACGCTTTTCAGCTATGAAGAAGGACGCTTTTTGAAAAAAGAAGATGGCGAACTCTTGGCCAATAAAGTCAAGGAAAGTGAGTTTGAAATAGTTTCTGTCGAAAAAAAGAATGGCAATGAGTTTGCACCTAAACTATTTGATTTAACAGGATTACAGGTGTATTGCAATACCAAATTTGGTTTTACGGCAGATGAAACACTCAAAATTGTCCAAACTTTGTACGAACAAAAAGTAGTTACGTATCCCAGAGTTGATACGACGTTTTTGCCCAATGATATCTATCCAAAAGTGGCTGGGATTCTGAAAAACTTGACGAATTATGCTGCATTGACGCAACCGCTTTTGGAAAAAAAGATAAAAAAATCGACCAAAGTTTTCAACGATAAAAAAGTTACGGATCACCATGCGATTATTCCAACGGGGATTCAATCCAACTTGCAATACAATCAGCAGCAAGTATATGACATAATTACCAAGCGATTTATAGCCGTGTTTTATGACGATTGTTTGGTTGCCAATACCATCGTTATTGGGAAAGCAGCAGATGTAGCCTTCAAAACGACAGGAAAAGAAATCCTTAAAAAGGGATTTCGCGTAGTCTTTGAAGATCCAAACGCCAAAGAAAAAGAAGCCGATATTTTACCGAGTTTTGTTGTAGGTGAAAAAGGGCCACATGAACCCTCGTTTTTAGAAAAGGAAACCAAACCACCGAATCAGTTCACCGAAGCTACTTTATTGCGCGCCATGGAAACCGCAGGCAAGCAAGTGGATGATGAAGATTTACGCGAATTGATGAAAGAAAACGGTATTGGGCGTCCCTCCACGCGAGCCAATATTATTGAAACGCTGTTTAAACGCCAATACATCATTAGGAACAAAAAACAGGTATTGCCAACACCTACGGGAATTCAGCTTATTGACACCATTCAAAATGATTTGGTGAAATCAGCTGAACTCACCGGCTCTTGGGAAAAGCAGTTGAAAGATATTGAAAAAGGAACTTTTACCGCTGCTGCGTTTATTAAGAACATGAAAAACATGGTAGAAGCTTTGGTCTATGAAGTGCGAAGTGAAACCAGACGTGCCAATATCTCGCATGCGGGAAGCATTCAAAAAGAAGTTGTTAAAGTCGAGAAAAAGAAAGCCGCAGGGATTTTGGCGGAAGCCTGTCCAAAATGCAGAAAAGGAACACTTATCAAAGGAAAATCTTCATTTGGATGTACCAATTATAAAGCAGGTTGCACGTTCCTATTGCCTTACACTTTTGCAGAAAAAAAAATATCCGAGAACCAATACTTGCGATTACTACAAAAAGGATCTACTGTAAACTTGAAAGATTTTAAAACTGATATCGGCACTGTGGAAGGTTTGCTTCGTTTTGACGAAAATTTCCAACTTCAATTAGAAGCCAAGAAAGCTTTAAAAAAAGTCATTCCGGACGAATTAGCCTGTCCGAAATGCAAGAAAGGAACGGTGCTAAAAGGAAAAATGGCTTATGGTTGCAGCGATTATAAATCAGGCTGTGATTTCAAAGTGCCTTTTGATGTGGTCAGAGCAAAACTGAAAGATCAAAAACCAACTAAAGAATTGGTTTATATTATTTTGAATGAAAGTGATTAAATTTTGTTTTAACCATATAAGTAGCAAGAAAGATATATTGTCGCAATTATTAAAAAGAGTTTTTGCCACAGATTGTAAGGATTAAAAAGATTTTTAAAATTACATAACGAATTAATCTGTGCTAATCTGTGGAAAAGAAATTTAGTGCTTTATTAAAATACGACATTAAATTTTAGTCATTACTTAAGTTATATAAGAAAACCCGTTGGGTGCAATTATTCAAAACGTCAGTTCGAGTGTTTTTTGTGTAGTAAAATGGAACAAACTTCTCGATACGCTTCGCACTCGAAGTGACGTGTATCGAGAACCGTTTTTAATACTAATTTTCTAGTTCTCGATATAATCCCGCCCAAAAGCGGGATCACTCGAACTGACGAAAATTATCATCAAAAATTAATTGCACCCAACGGGTTAAGAAAGTTAGTTTATTTGTCACATTGGCTGAAGAGAACGTAAGTTAAAACATTCTTTATGAACTATGCGACTTTCCTTAAATGAACTGTTTTGTCCTTTATTCTATTCAAATTAAAAACTTATATGACTTATATGGTGAACCTGTGATTCCAAAACTAAAAAAGCGACGTTATTCTATTTTTTCTTAATTTAGCAGTTCAAAATAAAACCAAATATTTACACCAATGTTTCAAAAAACAACTCTTATATTACTTTTGTTAACCATTTTTTCCTGCAAAGAATCGGATGCAAATGAATTAGAAAAAATGAAAGCCGCCAATTGGATTTTAGGAAATTGGGAAAATAAGTCCGTTGATGGAAATCTTTCTGAAACTTGGAAAAAAGTAAACGACAGTACTTTTGAAGCGCAATCCTATTTTATCAAAGAAAAAGACACTTTGCATTTTGAATCTATTATTTTGCAACAAAAAGGAGAAGAATTAACGTATTCAACTATGGTAAAAGGACAAAACGAGGATAAAGCAGTCGCATTCAAGTTGACAACGACAACTGAGAAACAACTGGTTTTTGAAAACCCGAAACATGATTATCCTCAAAAAATTATTTATAGTGAAATCAATCCAGACAGTATGGTAACAAAAATTTCAGGAATCCAGCAAGGAAAACCCAGTTCCGAACAATATTCAATGAAAAAAATCAACTAAAATTTTAACATTTTAGTTCCAATCAAAACCTTGCTCGAAATAAGCAAGGTTTTTTTATGCCGTTAAAAAACTGTTTTACAGTGGAATAAGAATTAATCTTTAAATATTATCTATAATTAGTCTAAATAAGTTTTGTTAAGAGCAAAAGCACTCTTATATTTGCAACTTATTTTTAATTAATCTAAATAAATGAAAAAGATACCTGCCTTTTACCTGTTCGTTTTGCTTTTTGGAATAACGGTTACTGCTCAAGAAAAGAAAGAGCAAGAAAAAGATACCTTAAAAACATTGAAAGAAGTGATTATAAACACCAACAAATACAGGTATAAAAGAGAAAAAAGCACCACCGTCTCTAAAATGCCTTTGAATAATATTGAAAATCCACAGGTGTACAACACCGTTACCAGCGAGTTAATGAAAGAACAAGTGGTTACTAACTTTAGTGATGCGCTAAAAAATGCAACTGGAATCACGCGTCTTTGGGAATCAACCGGGCGTGGCGGCGATGGCGCTGAATATTTTTCCATGAGAGGTTTTTCAGTTCAGCCAACAATGATCAACGGGCTTCCCGGAATCAACAATGGAAGTATTGATCCGGCCAACGTGGACAATATTGAAGTGATCAAAGGACCTTCAGGAACATTATTTGGCAGTAGTTTGATTTCATATGGAGGTTTAATAAATATTGTAACTAAAAAACCTTATTCAAGATTTGGCGGAGAAATCAGTTATAATGCCGGATCGTATGGTATGGATCGTCTTACTGCAGATGTAAATATCCCACTAAACACAGATGTTTCCGTACGAATCAATACAGCCTACCAAAAAGAAAATTCGTTTCAGGATGCCGGTTTTGGCAAATCCTTTTTCTTTGCGCCTTCCTTGAGTTATAAAGTTAGTGATAAACTTTCGTTCTTGATCAATACTGAATTTACAAACCGAAATTCATCAAATGCCCCGATGCTTTTCTTGAACAGAAATTCCGCTCTATCATTTGATTCGATGGAATTATTCGAAAAAAACTATAATAAATCATTCACTTCAAACGAGCTGTCCATCAGCAATCCTACTTATAATTTACAGGCTCAAATGTTTTATAAAATATCGGATCAGTGGACTTCACAAACGGTATTATCCAGAAGCAACAGTAAAACAAATGGGTATTATTCCTATTTATTTGATGCATCAAACGGAAATGATTTTACACGATTCATTTCTAAAAGAAACGGAGAAACTTTAGCAACGGATATTCAACAAAATTTTATTGGAGACTTTAAAATTGGAAACTTAAGAAACCGATTGGTTGCTGGTGTCGATTATTATAAATCAAATATTATAAACGGGAGTACCGGTTGGGTTGGAAACGGAATTGTCTCCTTAATCGATGGATCAGATACCGGAGATTTGACCCAAGCGGGAGTTGATAATCTTTTAGTAGATTCGTTTGACGGAAATTCAACTGCTGAAGTTGAGGTTATTAGTGCGTACGCCTCAGATGTGTTGAATGTTACCGATAAATTATCTGCAATGATCAGTTTGCGCGTCGATCATTTCAAATCGAAAACAGCGACCGAAGAAAACAGCCAAGCAGCCGTTTCTCCAAAATTCGGTCTGGTTTATATGTTGATTAAAGATAAAGTTTCGGTTTTTTCAAATTATATGAATGGCTTTGTAAATGTAACGCCACGAGAAGTTTCTGAAGTGGATGGTTCTAATCCAAGAATGGAATCTTTTGATCCGGAGCAAGCTAATCAATATGAATTTGGATTAAAAACAAACTTATACAAAGACATCATTTCGGCATCGATTAGCTACTACAACATTGATGTAAAAAACCGATTAATGACGGATCCAAACAATATTAACAACGCAATTCAGGGAGGTGAAGTCAACAGTAAAGGAGTTGAAATCAGTTTTACAGCAAACCCAATGAAAGGATTTAATGTGATTGCTGGATTCAGTAATAACAAAAGTGAAGTTACAAAAGACAATCCCGGTGATGGATATTTAGGATTAAGACCTGAAGAAGCCGGACCAGAAACGCTAGTAAATTTTTGGGCAAATTACACGTTGACTTCCGGGAAATTAAAAGGATTCGGTCTAGGATTTGGCGGAAACCACGCCAGTGAATATAAAACGTTGAACAGATCGAATATCGGAACGTTTGCCTTACCAAGTTATACCATATTAAATTCGGCTTTGTCGTATTCGAATGATAAATTCAATTTAGCTTTAAAATTAAATAACATATTAAACGAAAAATATTATTCAGGCTGGTCTACTGTAACTCCACAGCGATTAAGAAGTGTAACTGCCGGTTTGACATATAAATTTTAAGATTCCTAATTCGTTTTGTCTAACTAAACTCCTCATTTCCTGGAGGAGTTTAATCCATTTATAATGAAAAATAACACCTTAAAAAAAGCAATCCTAAAAATCCATCTTTGGCTTGGCTTATCCTCAGGCATACTTGTTTTCATAATTGCCATCACGGGAAGTTTGTATGCCTTTCAGGAAGAAATACAAGATTACACCGATGAGTACAGGTTTGTTTCAAAACAGGAAAAACCATTTCTATTACCTACGCAATTGGAAGAAATTGCCCGAAAAGAAATTCCGAACAAAGTGTTACATGCCATAAAATACAATGGTTCTGTCAAATCAGCGGAAGCTATATTTTTCCATTACGAACCTTCCTATCATTATATTGTGTACCTCAATCCGTATACAGGTGAAGTCCTTGAAAAAACCAATATGGAAGATGGGTTTTTTAACTTTATTCTTGACGGTCATTTTTATCTTTGGCTGCCTCATGAAATTGGACAAACCGTTACAGCATCGGCAACTTTAGTGTTTTTGATTCTGCTGATTACTGGAATGATTCTTTGGTATCCAAAAAATAAAAATGCTGCCAAACAACGGTTTTGGTTTAAATGGAAAAAAGGATTAAAATGGAAACGTAAAAACTATGACTTGCATAATATTACTGGCTTATACGTGCTAATAATAGCCGTTATTTTTGCAATTACGGGTTTAGTTTGGGGTTTCCAATGGTTTGCTTATTCTTATTATACGGTTCTTGGTGGAGAAAAATCATTGGTTTATGAAGATCCTATTTCGACTATAAAAACAAAAAAAGTAGATAAACCGCTGGATCAAATTTGGACTTTAATGCAAAAAGAATATCCAAAAGCAAAATCTATAGAAGTGCATCCACCGGAAAGTGCCAGTTCTTCTATTGCTGCAAATGCAAATCCTGAGGAAGGCACCTATTGGAAAATAGACTACCGTTATTTTGACCAATACAACCTAGAAGAACAAAAAGTAGATCACCTTTACGGAAGGTATAAAGAAGCTAAAATTGCCGACAAACTGCTGCTCTTGAATTACGACATTCATACGGGTGCCGTTTTTGGAATAGCCGGAAAAATATTTGCCTTTTTAATCAGTTTACTTATTGCGAGTCTTCCTATAACCGGATGCTATATTTGGTGGGGAAGAAACCGAAAATCAAATGTTAAAATTTAACATTTCACGCTAAAATTAAAAATCCTTGTCTAAAAGCAAGGATTTTTTATTTAAAAAACTGTATTACAATACATTAAAAAACATTTAAATTATTATCCATATTTAATCTAAATAAGTTTTGTTAAATCAAATTCAGATTCTATATTTGCATCGTTATTTTTAATAATTCCAAATAAAGATTTATGAGAAACTTTTTAATACCCACTTTAACCTTATTTTTCAGCATAAGTGGCTTTGCACAAGAAACTGCACACATAATTGAAAATTTCTAAATCTTTTGGCACAAGCGGCAGTCTTGTAGTAGAGGATATTTTAGCAAGAACAACATAACATACAGCCAATTTGAGTTTTTTTTTGCAGATTGTCAAATATTACAAATGTTTTGAATTATACCGTACATGAAAATTACAGTGTAAACCCAACAGCACCTCGTCAAGTGATGACCAGCTTAAAATATAAATTCTAATTAAACCTTTTACCAAATAAAAAGTCTGATTCATAATTCAAAACCTAAAATTCAAACCCATGATGAAAATAAAAGCAAGAAATTTACACCGTGATTTAGGGTATTTCTATATCGGATTAATTGTTTCTTTTGCCATCTCAGGACTTATGATGAACCACAGAGAATACTGGCATCCGGAAAAATACACTACCGAAACCAAGGCTATCCAAGTAAAAGTTTTTGCTGAAAATGAAATTAATGAAAAATTTGCTGAAGATTTAGGCAAACAATTGGGCATCGATGATAAAATGAGACGTCAAATGGTAAAAAAAGGAACCTTTAAAATTTCTTTTGAAAAGCACGATGTCGAAATTGACCTGAAAACTGGAAAAGGTGAGATTGTTTCCTTCTCTAAAACGCCAATTATCAGCCAAACGATGAAATTGCATAAAAACACCTCTAATTTTTGGATTTATTATTCTGATATTTTTGCGATCTGCTTAATCATTATTGCCTTAACAGGAACGGTTATGATTAAAGCCGGAAAATTCAGTTGGAAAAACAGGGGTTGGAAACTGGCCGTTGCCGGAATTATATTTCCGTTATTATTCTTGTTTTTATTTGGCTAAATTTCTGCTTCAATCCTGCTAAACTAAGTTGACAAAAAAAAAAAACCGACCCATATTGAAAATGGGTCGGGTTTATATATTTTGACTAAGTCTATTTTAAACCCGCCAAACTGTGCTCGATAGTTTCCATTTTTGCCAGAGCATCTGCTTCTTTTTGTCTTTCGTTGGCTAAAACTTTCTCCGGTGCACCAGCCACAAATTTCTCGTTGGCTAGTTTATTTTGTACTGATTTCAAGAAACCTTGCGTATAGACTAACTCCGCCGTCAGTTTAGCAATTTCAGCTTGTACGTCAATATTTCCGGTGATTGGGATGAAATATTCATTCGATTTGACACGGAAAGACAAGGCGCCATCCACTTTATCCAAAACATATTCTAAGGAAGTCAAGTTTCCTAATTTAGTCACCACCGAATCAAAATAATCCGAAGTATTGTCATTATTGACAATTTTAAATTCAATCGCATCTTTAAACGGAATATTCTTGTCTTTACGGATCGTACGAATTCCGGAAATAACCTCCATTGTGTTTTCAAAATCAGCAATTAAACGGGAATCAAACGGTTTTATTTCTGGCCAAGTCGAAACGATTAATGCTTCATCTGTAGTTCTTTCGGCAAGAATTTGCCAAATTTCCTCTGTCAGGAACGGCATAAACGGATGCAATAATTTTAAATTATTTTCAAGCATTGCTATGGCTTTCGCCAAAGTAACGCTGTCGATTGGCTGTTGGTACGCCGGTTTTATCATTTCCAGGAACCAAGAGCAGAAATCATCCCAAACCAGTTTGTAAATTCCCATTAAAGCTTCGGAAATTCTGTATTTTTCGAAATTATCTTCGATTTCTAGAAGTGTTTGTTGCAACTTGGCTTCATACCACTCGATTGCTACTTTTGAAGATTCCGGTTGTGGAATCGTTTCCGAAACTTCCCAACCTTTGATCAATTTAAAGGCATTCCAAATTTTATTGGTGAATGCTTTTCCTTGGTTGCACAATTCTTCGTCAAACATAATGTCATTTCCGGCAGAAGCGCTCAAAAGCAATCCAACCCGAACACCATCGGCACCAAATTTTTCTATTAAGTCTAAAGGATCCGGTGAATTCCCTAATGATTTAGACATTTTACGTCTTTGTTTGTCACGAACTAAACCAGTCAAATAAACATTTGTAAAAGGTTTTTTTCCTGTGTACTCATATCCTGCAATAATCATTCTCGCTACCCAGAAAAACAAAATATCCGGACCAGTTACTAAATCATTGGTTGGATAATAGTATTTAAAGTCTTCACTTTCCGGATTCATTATACCTCCAAAAACGGACATTGGCCATAGCCAAGACGAGAACCAAGTGTCAAGAGCGTCAACATCTTGCTTTAAATCTTTTGTTTCAAGTTTATGGTTTAAAGTTTTCTCTCTCGCTAACTTTAGAGCGTCTTCAATATTTTCAGCGACCACGAAATCCTCTTTTCCGTCGCCATAGAAATAGGCCGGAATTTGTTGTCCCCACCACAATTGACGCGAAATATTCCAATCGCGAATGTTGTTTAGCCAATGGGCGTACGTATTGTTAAAACGTGCTGGATGCAATTTAATTTCGCCATCAACCAATACGGATTGAATTGCCGGTTTTACCAAATCTTCCATTTTCAAGAACCATTGGTCTGATAAACGAGGCTCGATAACTGCTTTGGTTCTTTCCGAAGTACCTACTTTATTTAAGTGTGTTTCTGTTTTTGCTAAAGCACCTATAGTCCCTAGTTCTTTTGCAATTTCTTCACGAACCACAAAACGATCTTGACCCTGATAATGCAAACCAAAACTATTTAAAGAAGCATCTTCATTGAAAATATCAATGATTTCCAGATTATGTCTTTCTCCAAGTGCTTTGTCATTCATATCGTGAGCCGGAGTCACTTTCAAACAACCGGTACCAAATTCTATGTCTACATAGTCATCTTCGATAATAGGAATTACTCTTCCGCAAATAGGGACAATCGCCTTCTTCCCTTTTAAATGAGCAAAACGTTCGTCATTTGGATTAATACAAATGGCGCTATCGCCGAAAATAGTTTCCGGACGCGTTGTTGCTATTGTCAGAAATTCCTCCCCCAAACCCTCCGAAGGAGGGGAGTTAAAAGTTTCAGCTCCCTCTCCTTCGGAGAGGGCTGGGGTGAGGATTTTATATTGTATATAATATAATTTTCCCTGTTGTTCTTCAAAAATCACTTCTTCATCAGACAAAGTCGTTTTGGCTTCCGGATCCCAGTTGACCATTCGATACCCACGGTAAATCAAACCTTTGTTGTATAAATCTACAAAAGAACGAATCACTGAGGCTGACATATCAGGATCCATGGTGAATTTTGTTCGATCCCAATCACATGAACAGCCCAATTGTTTGAGTTGTTCCAGAATTACACCGCCATATTTATCCGTCCATTCCCAGGCATGCGCCAAAAATTCTTCACGTGTTAAATCATTTTTATGGATTCCTTCAGCTTTTAATTTGGCTACCACCTTAGCTTCTGTAGCTATTGAGGCATGATCCGTTCCCGGAACCCAGCACGCATTGAACCCTTTAAGACGCGCTCTTCTTATTAATACATCTTGAATAGTATTGTTCAACATGTGTCCCATGTGTAAAACTCCAGTCACATTAGGCGGTGGAATTACGATAGTATATGGTGTTCTATGATCCGGCTCTGAGTGAAAATAATTATTTTTCATCCAGTAGTCATACCACTTATTCTCAATAGTTTTAGCGTCAAATTGTGCAGGAATAATCATTTTATTGTGGGTCATTTAATCGTTAAATTCAATTGTTTGTTGGTTCCGTTAAACCAATAACCAGATCAACAAATACCCTTGTAGACTTTGGTCTGATATTTGTAATTCTGATAGGGCACAAAAGTAAATAATTAAGTAGACTATAAAAAGGGAAATAAAAATTTGTGCGTTAATTAAAACAAAGTATATTTACTTTAATGAATTTAAAAAAATGAAAATGAAAAAAATACTAATTTTATTTGCATTCACATTAATTAGCACCGTAGGATTTGCTCAAAATGGCCCTAAAATTGAATTTGCTGCAAAAGACAATACAATCGATTATGGGAGGGTTACCAAAAATGATAATGGAACCCGTAATTTTATTTTTACGAACACTGGAAATGCGCCATTACTTATTACAAATGTACTTTCTACTTGTGGGTGCACCATTCCAACAAAACCAACCGAGCCAATTATGCCGGGAAAAACAGGGAAAATATCCATAAAATACAATATGGCTCCCGGACCAATTAGAAAAACAATAACTGTTGAATCGAATGCCGTGAATTACGATTCCGGGAGAGTCGCTTTAAAAATAAAAGGGGAAGTAGTTGCAAATTAAATCACGCAATTGTGATTTATTTAAAACAAGGAGATACCCTGTTTCCTCAGACTTTCGCGTTAAGGAGCCAATGGACAAAAACACTATTCCTCTAAATCCAATGTGTCTTATTTGATTTTTACCCGACCTACTTGATGGATTTAAATTCCATGTGTACACATCAATACGCTTCCTGAAACCCTCTGGAGGCGTTTTTTGTTAGAGAAAATCCTGTAACTGAAATCTAAATTTCAGAATCTGACTGTTTCTTTCCACTTCCAATGTTATCCATTTTTCCTCCTCAGATCTAAAGAGAGAATTAACTTTTTGCAACGAATATCTATAAGCAGGAGCGTTATTGATTAAAATAATAATATCGCCTTTTTGTACTCCTGAATTTGCTGCAGGCGAATTATTTCTAACATTTGCAATCTCATAAATAGGCTTTAATTGGAATTTATATTTAAAGTCATTGAGTACTTTAGTTTCGCCTGACTCATTATATTTTGGTAACAAAGGGACGGTTTCCATCCGAACAGTTTCCTGAACCCACTGTAATCCGTTGTGCTGGATCTCTACTCCGCTTTTATTGTATGCAAAAGGATCGTTGTAAAGACTATTTTTTTTTACATACATTTCTTTTTTAGGGTAATTAAAAATAACGGTAAATCTTTTCATAATCTCTCCTCCTACTGATCCCATCCGATCAGGAACCATAGTAACATTCCTAATTGAAGTAGAGTCCGGGAAAGCTACTATTGGATTATTAAATACAAACTGATTCATTGCGAATTTTTGAATTCTGGCTCTTTTTCCTTCAACATCACCACTAAATCCTCTGCCCAAAAAATCAGCAAAATTTTTCGGGGGAACTTTAAGAAATTCGGAGCGATCCTGAAACAACCATATTGCATCACTATTTCCTATATCAATCAGCAACTTGACCACCAGTTCCTTATTATTCAACAACACCGTACCTTTTAAATACGGCTTTGATTTCTCGATAGCGATAGGAATAGTTTTGAACTTTCTAACTATTTTTTTTCTATTTTTAGCGGTATCGCTATAGACTATAACTCTCTTTTTAGAGTAATTAATTTCAACCAGATTATTTCTAAAAAACTGAAATCCTATAATTCCGTTTACAGGAATCCCAATATGAGAGGATAAATTAAAATCCTGATTCAAAACAATATAAACCATATGATCCGCATACAACATGCTGCCGAATTGCAATATATTATTGGTCGATTTCAATCCCTCGACCGCCTCTTGACTCCCTAATCCTCTTAATAGTACTTTTTCCGCGTTAAAAAAACGAACTTCTTTTTTTTCTTCCAAACTAAATAATATGGTCTCTTCCACACCGGAATCCAATAAAAAATTCAATTCAACTCCATTCACTTTTATAGGCAGAAGCACTAAATTATTGATCAACTTGAAAGGCACACTAATTTTGTCTCCGTTTTTTTCAAACTGAAATCCTTGCTGCGCCAAAACACTGGATATTGAGAAGATTAAAAAAAATAAATTTAGCGTTCTTTTCATTGTGCTAGCTTTCTATAAAAATACTAAAAATATAAAACAAAACCGTATTTTATATGATATATCCGGGCATAAATTGTGATAAATTCGAAAAAAAAATCGCAAATTTGCAATTCAATAATTTAAGACTATGCCAACAATATCAAATAAAGGCAAACAAATGCCTGAATCACCAATACGAAAATTGGTTCCCTACTCTGAAATAGCGAAAAATAAAGGCCATAAAGTATACCATTTAAACATTGGTCAACCCGATATCAGAACTCCTGAAGTTGCTATGAATGCGGTTAAAAATATAGATTTAACTATTTTAGAATACAGCCATTCCGCCGGGAATGAAAGCTATAGAAAAAAATTAGCTGCCTATTATACAAATCAAGGAATTCCTGTACATATTGAAGATATTATAATCTCCACCGGAGGATCTGAAGCCTTGATGTTTGCTATAGGCAGCACGATGGATCATGGTGATGAGATCATTATTCCGGAACCATTTTATGCAAATTATAATGGATTTTCAACCGCATCAGGAGTTTCTGTAGTTCCAGTAATCTCGAGTATTGAAACCGGCTTTGCATTACCGGCCGTAGCTGATTTTGAAAAGCTGATTACGCCAAAAACAAAAGCGATCCTGATTTGTAATCCAGGAAATCCAACAGGTTATTTATATTCAAAAGAAGAAATCATGCAACTGGCTGCCTTAGTCAAAAAACATGATTTATTTCTAATTTCTGATGAAGTATATCGTGAATTTACTTATGATGGTGATGTCCATTATTCAGTAATGAATGTTCCCGGGCTTGAAGAACATGCAATCATGATTGATTCTGTTTCAAAAAGATACAGCATGTGCGGTGCCAGAATAGGATGCATTGTTTCTAAAAACAAGGAACTGATGGCTACTGCAATGAAATTTGCACAAGCAAGATTAAGTCCACCAACGATTGAACAGATTGCAAGCGAAGCTGCTCTTGACACTCCACAAAGTTATTTTGACGAAGTAATTTCAGAATATAGAGAACGCAGAGACACTTTGATTGAAGAATTAAATAAAATAGATGGTGTTATTGTAAGCAAACCAAAAGGGGCTTTTTATTGTATTGCGCAACTACCAGTTGCTAATGCCGATGCTTTTGCGCAATGGCTATTAGAAAGTTATGACCTAAATGGAGAAACAGTAATGGTAGCGCCAGCAGCCGGTTTTTACTCTACTACGGGAATGGGATTAAATCAGGTTCGAATTGCTTATGTTTTAAAGAAAGAAGATTTAATTAGCGCAGTACGAATCCTGAAAGCAGCGATTCCTGTTTATAATGCGACACTAACGAAAGTATAATCAAACACATTTTGGTAGACATCCCCTTTAGGGAACCGGAACTATTTTATAAAAGGCAGTAACGAGTTCGTTATTGCCTTTTCTTTTTAGATCCAAAAAAGAGAGTATAACGGGCGGCTGAACCAATAAAGTAGTCTTAAATAGTAGGAGCGATAGAAATTTTTTAATTTTTATTATTTACCTTTACCCCTTAAATATTTACACCAACAATAATAGTTGCTTTTAATGATAAAAAACGAAGAATTTCAAGACGAAATAGGAGAAAACCATATTAGTTTATCCGCAAAAAATCCAGTACGAGATGATGCTTTTGTCATTTCTGATGAGGAAAAAATTGAAAAAATAAAAAAGGACGTGGAGAGCATTCTAATCACACTTGGAATGGACTTGACCGATGATAGTTTAAAAGGCACGCCCAATCGTGTTGCCAAAATGTTTGTAAAGGAAATTTTTGGCGGTTTAAATCCTGCTAAAAAACCAAAAGCATCTACATTTGACAATAATTACAAGTACGGTGAAATGTTAGTTGAAAAAAATATCATCGTATATTCTACCTGTGAACATCATTTATTACCAATTATAGGAAGAGCGCATGTGGCTTATATTTCAAACGGCAGAGTTATTGGTTTGTCTAAAATGAACCGTATCGTAGAATATTATGCTAAAAGACCTCAGGTTCAGGAGCGCTTAACCATGCAAATTGTTCAGGAATTACAAATCGCATTAGGTACAGAAGATGTAGCCTGTGTAATCGATGCCAAGCACCTTTGTGTAAATTCAAGAGGAATCAGTGATATTGAAAGTAGTACCGTAACCTCTGAATTTGGCGGAAAATTTAAAGATAGTGTCACTCGCAGAGAGTTTTTAGATTACATTAAATTAGAAACTAAGTTCTAGTCCTCTCCCCGACCCTCTGCAAAGGAGAGGGAGCCCAGCTTGGTAAGATCAGAACAAGATTACAACAATTATTAATAACGCATTCACGTCTCAACTCCCTTCCCTTTGGGAGGGCTGGGGTGGGGAAAACAATAATCTACAATGCCATTATACAATAGCCAAAATCTAAAAATATACAATTCTCTTTCAGGAGAAAAAGAAATTTTCAAACCTATTCATGAAGGAAATGTAGGAATGTATGTTTGTGGACCTACAGTTTACAGCAATGTACATCTTGGAAATGTGCGTACCTTTATGTCTTTTGACGTGATTTTTAGGTATTTTTTGCATTTAGAATACAAAGTACGCTACGTTAGAAACATTACGGATGTGGGGCATATTGTGGACGATGTGGATGAAGGTGAGGATAAAATTGCCAAAAAAGCACGTCTGGAACAACTCGAACCAATGGAAGTAGTGCAACGCTATACGGTTGATTTTCATGAAATTCTGAATGCTTTTAACTTTTTGTCACCAAGTATCGAACCTACTGCAACGGGACATATTATTGAGCAAATTGAAATTATCAAAACCATAATTGAAAAAGGAATTGGTTATGAAGCCAATGGCTCTGTTTATTTTGATGTGGTAAAATTTAATGAAACCAATCATTACGGCAGATTAAGTGGCCGAAACATTGAGGATATGCTAGCCAATACCCGCGATCTTGACGGGCAAAGTGACAAGAGAAATCCACAGGATTTTGCGCTTTGGAAAAAAGCGGAAACTCAACATATTATGCGTTGGCCTTCGCCTTGGAGTGATGGATTTCCTGGATGGCATTTAGAATGTACTGCAATGAGCACTAAATACTTAGGCAATCATTTTGACATTCACGGTGGCGGAATGGATTTAAAGTTCCCGCATCATGAGTGTGAAATTGCACAAAACGAAGCCTGTACCGGTCAAACTCCGGTTAATTATTGGCTCCACGCCAATATGTTGACTTTGAACGGAAAAAAAATGGCAAAATCTACGGGAAATAATATTTTGCCAAGAGAAATATTGACTGGAGAAAACACCGTTTTAAGTAAAGCTTTTTCAGCATCAGTAGCACGATTTTTTATGCTCCAGGCGCATTACAGAAGTATTCTTGATTTTTCTGATGATGCCATTGTTGCTGCCGAAAAAGGATACAAACGATTGATGGAAGCGATGAATTCGTTGAAAGAAATCACTGTTCACACAAAAAGCACCGTTGACATTCCGGCTTGGAAACAAACCTGTTATGATGCAATGAATGACGATTTTAACACTCCTATTTTGATTGCGCAGTTGTTTGAAGGTGTACGTTTTATCAATTTACTAAAGGATGAAAAAGAGACCTTGAATGCGGAAGATTTAAACCATTTTGCAAAAACAATGCATGCATTTGCGTTTGACGTATTAGGATTAGAAGACGAAAAAGTCTCGGACAGCAATAACGATAAGTTAGAAGGAACGGTCAATATGCTTATTGAAATGAGAAAACAAGCTCGCGACAATAAGAATTTTGCACTTTCTGACCAAATAAGGGATCAATTAATTGTATTAGGAATTCAGTTAAAAGATGGTAAAGAAGGAACTTCGTTTAGTATCTAGTTCGCTAAATACCGAAATCGATTACAACTGAAAAATAATTTTGAATAACAACAGAGAAGTTTTAATTTTAAAATCATGTTATCAAAAATCATCATTTACCCATTTTTACTATTGGTTCGTTTCTATCAAGTGGCTATTTCACCCTTTACACCTGCGGCTTGTAGATTTGAACCCACGTGCTCCTCGTATATGATTGAAGCTTTACAAACCCACGGTTTGTTTTATGGCGGGTTTTTAGGTATAAAACGTATTTTTAGTTGCCATCCTTGGGGAAAAACCGGCTATGATCCGGTTCCCAAAAAATCATGTACCCATAAAGATTCTCTTTTTTAATACGAATTTTACATTTAATCTCTATTTTTACGTCAAACATATAAAATACAATACATGACACACGCTTTAAACATCGTTTGGAATCCATCAGAAGGAATTGATTTAGGCTTTTTTATCATTCGTTATTACAGTTTAATGTTTGTAATTGCTTTTGGATTAGGCTGGTATATTATGAAAAATATCTTTGATCGTGAAGGGGAATCAATAGAAAAATTAGATTCGTTATTTATCTGGACTGTATTAGCGACCTTACTTGGTGCACGTTTGGGTCACGTTTTCTTTTACGATTGGGAGTATTATCGCAATCATTTATTGGAAATTTTTATGCCAATACGAGAAAATCCAAACGAAACGATTTTATACATTATAAAAGGATGGGAATTCACAGGTTTTCAAGGTTTAGCAAGTCATGGTGCTGCCATATCAATAATTATTGCTATGTATTTTTACAGTAAAAATATATTGAAAAAACCCCAGTTATGGATTTTGGACCGGGTGGTTATTCCTGTTGCAAGCGGTGCTATTTTCGTCAGATTGGGTAACTTTTTTAATTCGGAGATTATTGGTCATAAAACGACTTCTGACTTTGGAATAAAATTCTTGAAAGACCATTTTAGTGCTATGGACGCGGTCAATGCGACTCAAATACCCAATCCTCAAGCTGCGTACTCAGCCATTGCGAACGACCCTAAATTTGTCTCTTTACTGGAACAAGTTCCGGTAAGACATCCTACTCAATTGTACGAGGCATTCTGTTATATTTTTGTTTTTGCAGTCTTATTTTTCCTGTATTGGAAAACCGAAAAAAGAAGGTATACCGGATTTATATTTGGTATGTTCCTGGTTCTTTTATTTACAGTCCGTTTTATAGTAGAATCTGTTAAGGAAAGTCAAGGCGGTTTTGAAAGTGCTTTAGGTTTATTTTCAACCGGACAATGGCTTAGTATCCCCTTTATTCTTATAGGACTGTATTTTATTCTTACGTCAGAAAAAGAAATAACAAACTAAACAACAATACGTTACAACAAAAAAAAGCGTTAGCTGCATCTTAGTAGCTAACGCTTTCTTTATAACGAAAAGGAGAACCCAAAGTCAATGTTTTTAGTCGTATATCCCGCATTGGTTTTCTGTAATCCCCCATTAGACACATGACGAATATTTGGTCTTACGTCTAAAGTCACACCCTTAAACCTAAAAGTAAATCCTACCGCTAAAACATCTGAAAAGGCAAAACCTTTGGAGAGTCGTTCCGTTTCTGTATCTGTAATCATTGGACCTATGCTCCCTAAAACATAAATACTCGCCGATTTAAAGACTGGTTTTCGCACTAAAAAGCCAAGATTAAGAACGTACTCTTTTACATCTTTTAGCTTTGTATAGCGCTCCCGTTTTGCAATATAATCCGGATCATCAGGCTCCACAAAATAAATATTTAGGAGTTGATGGCTTGCAAAATTAATTTCTGGCTGAAGCACTAGTGCGTATTTAAAATTCTTCGTTTGTTTTACAACATAATAAAATTGCACCTTATAAGACTGATTTGTAAAGGTATAATTTCTGTTTTTAAATTCATTTCCCATTCCATACGAAAAACCCAAATCAACTTTACTTGCCTTTTCTTGGGCATAAAATGGAATTGTACAAAGGACTAAAACTAAAATAACTAATACTTTAATCCGCATAATTACTAGTATTTTCGTTTATCTGATTATACAGTTTTCAAAAAAGGAATTAAAATCATGTTTAAAGTTACAAATAAAAAAAGAGATTCAACTTTCGCTGAATCTCTTTTTTTAATTGGTATAAAAAGCTGTTTCTAGTTTTCTAGATGCGCCTTTTCGACTCTGTCTTTATCTTCTTTTGAGATGGTGTCTACAAGTACTGGTGTTGCAATAAACAATGAAGAGTATGTCCCTACAATGATACCAACTAACATAGCAAATATAAATCCTCTGATAGATTCTCCTCCAAAAATAAACATGATCAACAACACCACAATCATCGTCAAAGAGGTATTGATAGTTCTTGACATCGTTGTATTAATAGATTGATTTACGATTTCAGAGAAAGAACCTTTAGTTTTTCCGGCTAAATATTCACGAACCCTGTCAAATACAATAACTGTATCATTCATAGAATACCCAATAACGGTTAGAATCGCAGCAATAAAATGCTGATCGATTTCCATACCAAAAGGCATAAATTTATAGCACAATGAATAAATTCCTAGCACAAAAATAACATCGTGGGCAACAGCAGCAATCGCTCCTAAACTGTATTGCCATTTTCTATAACTGATCATCAAATATAAAAATACGATTGCCATTGCTCCAAGAACCGCCCAATAAGCATTGGTTTTAATATCTTCAGCAACTGTTGGCCCTACTTTAGACGCTTGTAAAATACCGAGTTTTTTACCATCATAAGCATTAACAAATTTATCATACGTCATATCAGCTGAAAAATGTTGTTTTAAAGTAGTAAACAATAATTTATTTACTTCTTCGTCTGCTTTGATTCCTGGCTCTTCCACTTTGTATTTAGTGGTAATTTTCAATTGATTATCACTACCAAAAACTTTTACTTCGGCACTACCATCAAAAACTTCCGCTAGCTCTGCTTTTACGGTTTCAGTTTCAATTGCTTTTTCAAAACGCACCTGAAAAGTTCGCCCTCCTACAAAGTCGACTCCTTCATCAAGACCGTTAATTGCTAATGAAGTAAAACTGATAACAACTATAATACTAGAAAATAAATACGTCCATTTTTTAACTCCCAAGAAATTAAACTTGAAATTGACAAACATATTTTTAGAGAAATTAGTAACAAACGTCAAATTGTTCTTTTTACTAATGTTCCAGTCAATAAAAATTCGCGCAATAAAAATAGAAGTAAACAATGAGGTTATAATACCGATTAATAACGTAGTAGCAAACCCCTTAATTGGTCCTGAACCAAAAATGAACAATACGGCTCCGGTCAAAATATGCGTAACATTGGCATCCGTAATCGAGGACATTGCTCCTCTCCAGCTGTAGGAAGTTTTAACGGCTTCTTCTAGTGTTTTACCCGCACGCAACTCTTCTTTTGCTCTTTCGTAGATAATGATGTTCGCATCAACAGCTGTTCCCATTGTCAATACGATACCTGCAATACCTGGCAATGTAAGAACTGCACCAATACTTGCTAAAATTCCGAATAAGAAAAGTAAGTTAACCGCTAATGCAATATTAGCATACCAACCTGCTCTACCGTAATAAATCATCATCCAGAGTGACACTAAAAGCAATCCTAACAAAGCAGAATTAGTCCCGTTATCAATTGCTTCCTGACCTAAGGATG
Organism: Flavobacterium sp. GSP6; assembly: GCF_003984855.1. NCBI lineage: Bacteria > Pseudomonadati > Bacteroidota > Flavobacteriia > Flavobacteriales > Flavobacteriaceae > Flavobacterium > Flavobacterium sp. GSP6. The sequence continues at coordinate 147,113 of NZ_RYDO01000004.1, read as the reverse complement.
GCCCTACCACTTCTGACTGAATAATATCTGCGGCAGCCGGCAATTTACCTGCTCTCAATACATTTGCTAAATCTTTAGTTTCTGTAACATCGAAAGCTCCTGAAATTTCAGACCTACCACCTGAAATTGGACCTGTAGAAACTCCTGGTGCAGAATACACCACATTATCAAGAACAATAGCAATATTACTTTTTTGAGTGTAAGCTCTACCAGTTAATTCTTCCCATGCTTTTGCACCTTGTCCGTTCATTTGCATCGAAACCGCTGGTTTACCTGATTGGTCAAAGGTATCTTTTGCATCAGTAACCACACCACCAGCCATTGCAGGTACATTGTCTCGGTTTCCTTTTAAAGCATATAATTCTACTGCTTCAACAGCTTTTGCTTTATCGTCTTTAATAGTCAAAGGTTTTCCCCAAACAAATTTCACATACCGCTGGTCTGCAGCCAATAAAACTCTAATATCCGCTCTTTTTAAATATCCGTTTACAACAGCTGTATCTTTTGGAGAGAAAAGTCCCAAAACTGGGCCTCCACCTTGACCAATGATTTTATCAAACAAAGGATTATTTCCTTTTTTTGCGTCAGCTGAATCTTTACCATCCGAAAGCAAAGCGCTCAAAGAATCTTTCACAACAGGTTTAACTTCGGCAATATTGATTTCAGTTTTCTTCAATGACTCGTTAGCTGCCATCAAAAAATTACCAATTTCTTCTATTTTATATGTTTCCCAAAACTCTAGTTGAGCGGTACTTTGTAATAATCTTTTAATTCTGTCTACATCTTTAGCCCCTGGAAGTTCTACAAGAATTCTTCCCGTTTCCCCTAATTTTTGAATGTTAGGTTGGGTAACACCAAATTTGTCTATACGCTCTCTCAATACACCAAAAGCACTTTCTACAGACTCATCTACTTTTCTTTTGATTACTTTTTCGACCTCAGCATCGGTCATTTGAAAATCGACTCCACCTTCACCTTGCAAACTTCTGTTTGCAAAAATATCAGGAGAAGCTAATTTTACGGTCCCTTTTGAATTCGCTTCAAAAGCATTGAAAAATGCATCTAAATAGGTTTGATTTCCTTTTAAATTTGCTGTTGCATCAGCCAAAGATTTATTAAAAACCGGATTTTTTGAGTTATTCGATAAACCTTTCAATATGTCTTTAACAGATATTTGAAGTATTACATTAATACCTCCTTCTAAGTCAAGACCTTTGTTGATTTGCTTATCACTTACTTCGTTATAAGTAAAATTAGTAAACCCAAGGCTAAATACTTTTTCTTTACCAATAGAATCTAAATATTTAGCTTCTTTATCAGGGTTTCCACCCGCAAAAGATTTCGCATCATTTTTAATTTTGCTCGCGACAAAAGTGAACGAAAGTTGGTAAATACTTACCAATGCAAATAGAATTGCGAAAAATTTAATAAGTCCTTTATTCTGCATTATTACTAAAAATTAATTATTTTATATTTATTTATTTTTGCTTTAAACCTTATGAAAGAACACTTTACATTCGTTTTTTATATTATAAAAGAATATATCGAGCTACTTCATTTTTTTTAAACCGAGCAAATATATAATTAACGGTAAGATTAACCAATTTATTTATAGATTAATCTCAAGAAAAAGACTGCAAAGATGCAGTCTTCTCTTTTTTATATGTAAATTTTTATACCAAAATCGATTTTAAAGCGTCATTCATTTGTCTGACAGCGTCTGCACTTTTAGCAAATAAGGCTTTTTCAGCATCATTTAGTTTAATGTCAAGAATTTCTTCTACTCCATTTTTACCAATAATACACGGAACACCAATACAGATATCATCCTGACCATATTCTCCTTCAACGAAAACAGAACATGCAATCATTTTCTTTTGATCATTTAAAATACTATCCACCAAGAAAGCAACGGAAGCTCCTGGAGCATACCATGCCGATGTTCCAAGCAGTCCTGTAAGTGTAGCTCCACCAACCATTGTATCGGCAGCTACTTTTTGCAATTCCTCTTCCGATAGAAATTGTGAAACCGGAATTCCGTTATAAGATGCTAATCGTGTCAAAGGAATCATAGTAGTATCTCCGTGTCCCCCAATAACCATTGCTGAAATATCATTGGCCGGTTTGTCTAAAGCCAAAGACAAATACGTTCTAAAACGAGAACTGTCTAACGCTCCACCCATTCCAATAATTCTGTTTTTTGGTAATCCCGTAGATTTCAATGCCAAATATGTCATGGTATCCATAGGATTAGAAACGACCACTATAATAGTATCCGGTGAATGCTTCAATACATTTTCAGCAACCGTTTTCACGATTCCTGCATTAATTCCTATTAATTCTTCCCGAGTCATTCCTGGTTTTCTTGGAATTCCAGATGTAATTACCACTACATCACTTCCTGCTGTTTTAGCATAATCATTGGTAACACCTGATACTTTGGTATTAAAACCAGTATTGGTAGCACATTGCATGATATCTAACGCTTTTCCTTCAGCAAAACCTTCTCTAATATCCAATAGTACTACTTCGCTGGCAATTCCTCTATAAGAAATCACGTCCGCACATGTTGCTCCTACATTTCCTGCTCCTACAATGGTAACTTTCATATTTTAAAGTTTATTCGGTTATTTGTTAATTTGGTTACTTTTTTTGCGTTATTCTATTAGAATAAAAACGGATGATTACGTTACGTTACGCATCAATATTTGCGTAAACTGCATTTTTCTCAATAAATTCTCTTCGTGGTGGTACTTCATCACCCATTAACATTGAGAAAACTCTATCGGCTTCCGCCAAACTGTCAATAGTTACCTGACGCAATGTTCTAAAACTTGGATCCATTGTAGTTTCCCATAATTGCTCTGCGTTCATCTCTCCAAGACCTTTATAACGTTGAATTCCTGCACTTCCGCCCATTCTTTCATTTGCTTGATCACGTTGTAAATCATTCCATGCGTATTCTTTTTTGTTTCCTTTTTTAACTAAATACAAAGGCGGTGCGGCAATATATACGTGCCCATGTTCGATTAATTCTTTCATAAATCTAAAGAAGAACGTCAAGATTAAAGTAGAAATATGACTACCATCGACATCGGCATCACACATAATGATTACTTTGTGGTAGCGTAATTTTTCGATATTTAATGCTTTGCTGTCTTCGGCAGTTCCTATTGTAACGCCTAGCGCAGTAAATATATTTCGAATCTCTTCGTTTTCAAAAACCTTGTGATGCATTGCTTTTTCTACGTTCAAAATCTTACCACGCAAAGGTAAAATAGCTTGAAACGCACGATCACGACCTTGTTTTGCGGTTCCTCCCGCCGAATCTCCCTCGACAAGGTATACTTCACATTTTGCTGGATCCTGTTCTGAACAATCTGATAATTTTCCTGGCAATCCACCGCCACCCATTACGGTTTTGCGTTGTACCATTTCACGTGCTTTTTTGGCTGCGTGACGTGCTTGTGCTGCAAGAATAACTTTTTGAACAATGATACGGGCATCATTTGGATTTTCTTCCAAATAGTTTTCAATCATCTCACTTACCGCTTGACTTACAGGAGAAACAACTTCTCTGTTCCCAAGTTTCGTTTTCGTTTGTCCTTCAAATTGTGGCTCCTGCACTTTTACCGAAATAATAGCGGTCAATCCTTCCCGGAAATCGTCTCCTGAAATATCAAATTTCAATTTGTCTAACATTCCGGAAGCATCTGCGTATTTCTTTAACGATCTTGTAAGACCGGTTCTAAAACCTTGCAAATGCGTTCCTCCCTCATGCGTATTGATATTATTCACATACGAGAAAATATTTTCCGTATAGCTGGTATTGTAAATTAACGCCACCTCTACCGGAATTTCTCCTTTTTCATGATCCATAGAAATTACGTGCGCAATAATTGGCTCACGGTTCCCATCTAAGTAACGGATGTATTCTTTTAAACCTTCGTCAGAATGAAATACTTCTGAAACAAAATTTCCGTCTTTATCAAATTCTCTTTTATCCGTAAATGTAATCGTGATTCCTTTATTCAAATAAGATAATTCACGCATACGAGCCGATAAAGTATCATACGAATACTCAATAGTTTGGGTAAATATGCTTGGATCCGGATAAAAAGTAACAATTGTCCCTCTCTTAGTCGTTTCTCCAATTTGCTTAACCGGGTATAATGCTTTCCCTTTTTCGTATTCTTGTTCGTATATTTTACCATCACTACTGTGAACTGTAGCTCTCAAATGGTTTGACAATGCATTTACCACCGAAACCCCTACACCGTGAAGACCACCGGAAACTTTATACGAATCTTTGTCAAATTTTCCTCCGGCACCAATCTTGGTCATTACAACCTCTAATGCTGAAACCCCTTCTTTTTTATGAATTCCTACCGGAATACCACGCCCATTATCTTCAACAGAAACGGATCCATCTTCATTAATATCAACTATTATGGTATCACAATGGCCTCCCATTGCCTCATCAATAGAGTTATCCACAACCTCATACACTAAATGATGCAGACCTCGAACTCCCACATCTCCAATATACATCGAAGGACGCATCCTTACGTGTTCCATTCCTTCTAATGCCTGAATACTATCTGCTGAATAACTGTCCTTCTTGATTTCTTCGCTCATATATATTTTATTCTAAAAAAAATGTACTTTTTGTCTAACACGCAAATATATAAAAACGCAAATTATATAACCGTTAAATTCCCTTTTAAAGCCCTTAAGTTATTAACATTTGTTCATATAATTACAAAAAAACGCTCTCAAAATTGAGAGCGTTCTTCATTTATAAAAAATTTAAATTATTGTTTCAAACTACAACTCCTATTTTGGCAATTTCAGTATCTGCCTGAACGTGTGCCGCATTCGCTCTTCCGCTTGGATCAAGGTTTTCCTGCCATTTTGGAATCCACTTCCTAACCGTTTGTGCCGCACTTACTTGCGGATAATATTTATTAAATACCGACCTGTAAAAATACGCTTCTTTAGTTGTAGGAGAATTATACGGAAATTCAGCTACAGCTCCAGCTAATTGCTCATCCGTAACTTGCGTAGCACAATAATCAATTAATTCATCAATCCAATTGTATCCTACTCCATCCGAAAATTGTTCTTTTTGTCTCCACAAAACCTCTTCAGGCAGATACGGATTGTCTGGCGTATCAAATGCTTTTCTTAAAATGTATTTTTCTTTTCCATCGTACGTTTTAGGCATCTTTTCTTCTGCTTTGATGCGAATTGACACATCCAAAAACGCTTTGTCTAAAAACGGAACTCTGGTTTCTAATCCGTGCGCCATCGTTGATTTGTCCGCTCTTAACAAATCGGCGGTAAACAATTTCTGTACTCTTTCAATAGTTTCCTTTTGGAAATCCTCCGCCGAAGGTGCATTTCTAAAATACAAATATCCCCCAAAAATCTCATCGGCTCCTTCGCCTGAGAGCACCACTTTTACACCTAAATCCGTAATCGCTTTCGACAAGAAATACATTGGTGTACTTGCTCTAACCGAAGTCACGTCATACGTTTCTAAATGCCAGATTAATTTATCTAAGATTTTTATTCCTTCTGCAACAGTAAAATGAATTTCATGATGTTCAGTCCCTAAAAATTCCGCTACTTTTCTGGCAGCCGAAGCATCTGGCGCATCCGCATTTAATCCAATAGAAAATGATTGTAATTTTTTGCCGCTTTCCGCCAATAACCTAGAAGCAATTGCTGATGTTAATGAAGAATCCAATCCTCCTGAAAGCAACACTCCAATGGGTACATCGCTCATTAAACGCTTACGAGTTGCTTCAGTCAACGTTTCCCTGATTAAATCCAAATCTAATTCTTGGTCGGCTTTTAAATAATCTTCATATTCCGGTTTGTAATATTTCACAAAACCTGTTTTTTGAGTATAATAATGTCCCGGAGGAAAAGTAGAAAATGTTTTACACTGATCCGCAATAGGTTTCATTTCGGAGGAAAAATAGATTCTTCCTCTTTCGTCCAAACCATAATACAACGGTTTCACTCCCATTGGATCTCTGCCAGCAATAAAATCATCGCCATCTACTACCACAAAAGCCCAGTCGCCATCCAGCATATTGCAAAAATCGTATCCAAACTCTTCGTACAAATGCACAATAACCTCTGAATCTGATTTGGTTCTAAAAGCATGCCTTTTCAACACACCATCTCTCAATTCCTGATGATTGTATATTTCGCCATTATGAACCATATAGGCCGTTTTTGTGCCTTGTATCGGTTGTTTTCCAGAATGTAAATCAATTATAGACAATCGTTCGTGACTTAAAATATGCCCTTTTTCAGTAACATGTAAATCACTTTCATCCGGACCACGATGCGTCATTCTTTTTGAAAGTGCTCCAAACAATTGTTCCTCTTTTCCTCTTCCGATAATGGCTAATATTCCGCACATAACTCTATATTTTTATTTTTTCCCAATTCTAAGTCGACAAATATGCAATAGCAGTTACAAATACAAAACACAATTATGATATTTAGTTACTATTTAAAACAAAAAAATACGTTTAACATCAAAAATGTAATTTAATTATCAGAAAAACCAAACCTACTATAATAACTATAACTCATAAACGCATCCGTTTAATTATTTGACTTTTTGACCTTTTAAATAGGTATTACTTGGTTTCATTTTTACTATCATATTCTCTTTCACCATAATTAAATCCTGGTCAAACATCACAAAATCAGCCCATTTCCCTACTTCCAGACTTCCTTTTTCTTTTTCTTCAAAATTAGAATAGGCGGCCCAAATAGTCATTCCTCTTAAAGTTTCAACTCTGGTCAACGCATTTTCCATTTGGAAACCACCTTTTGGATATTCCTTACTGTCTTTTCTGGCTACAGCAGCATGAAAAGTAAGCATCGGATTCACTTCCTCTACTGGGAAATCAGTTCCAAGAGCTACCATTCCAGCTTTTTGAAGTAATTTTTTATAAGCATAGGCATTTTTCAATCTTGCTTTTCCCAATCTGTCTTCAGCCCAATACATATCAGATGTGGCATGCGTGGGTTGAACCGAAGGAATAATTCCAAATTTGAAATAGTCAAAATCCGCTTCACGCAAAACTTGAGCGTGCTCAATTTTCCATCTTCGGTCTTTTGTGCCTGTCAAAACTTCTCTGTAAATTTTCAAAATCACCGTATTTGCTGAATCGCCAATGGCATGTGTATTCAACTGAAAATTTGAAGCTGCAATTTGTCTAGCTACATCGCTTAATCCAGAAATTGGTGCCAACAAAGCGCCATATTCGCCTGGCTTGTCGGAATACGGTTTGTGCATGCACGCGCCACGCGAACCCAAAGCACCATCACCATACATTTTAAAGGAACGCACATTTAGATTATCTGTTTTATAAATTCCTTTTTTTAAGTATAAATCAATGTTTTTTTGATTTGCAGTAATCATTGCATATACATTAAGCTTCATCACTTTTGCCTTTTGCAAACTATCCATCAAGTGAATAATATCCGGATCCAATCCTGCATCATTTACGGTCGTCAATCCGTAATCAAACATCACTTTTTCGGCATCAAGCAAAGCGGCTATTTGTGTTTTACGAGTTGGTTTTGGAATTATTTTGAACACTAATTCCATTGGATTGTCTACTAAAATTCCTGTTGGCTCCCCGTTTGTAATTTCGATCTGACCACCAACAGCTTTCGTATCCTTTGTGATTCCTGCTAACTTCAAAGCTTTACTATTCACGATAATGGCATGACCGTCGATTCGATTTAAAACTACAGGAATATCAGGAAACGCAACATCTAAATCTGCTTTTGTTGGATATTTTTTGACTTTCCAATCGTTTTGATCCCAACCATTACCCACAATAAAGGTTGGATTTTTATCTTTTTGAAAAGCCTTTAAACGGGAAATTATTTCGTTCATGCTTTTGGTACCGCGCAAATCCGATTCCTGCAAGCTCAATCCATAGCTATAAAAATGGCAATGTGCATCAATCAGGCCTGGATAAATGAATTTACCTTTCGCATCTATCGTATTCTTGGATTCATATTGTTTTGAAATTTCACCATTAGTCCCAATAGCGATAATTTTACCTTCATCGATTGCCATAGCCGAAGCTTTCTCAAAGGAGTTATTGACCGTGTAAATAGTGGCACCGGTAATAATGGTATCAACGGAAATCTTATTTTTTTGATCACACGAAATCAATAAAAATAAAACAAAGAATAAAGTAATATCTCTCATAATAAACATTTTAGTTTTGCTAATATAAAGAACTCCTCCTAATTATTTTAGACAATGTGTAATTATAATGTTTCTTCAAATTCTAAACTACTCTCGAAATATATTTCTCATAAAAAAACGCTCTCAAAAGGGAGAGCGTTTTATCTATTTATAAAATCTTATTTAATTGTATTTATGCTTTTGCATACGCATCATCATGCACACTTGCCACCGCTCTTCCGGACGGATCATTCATGTTTTTGAACGCTTCATCCCATTCCAATGCAATTTTTGTACTACACGCCACACTTGCTTCTTGCGGCACACACAAAGCGGCGGCATCACTTGGAAAATGCTCATGAAAAATCGAACGGTAATAATATTCCTCTTTTGAAGTAGGAGTTTGCAACGGAAATTTATATTTAGCATTTGCTAATTGTTCATCGGTAATTTCAACAGCGACAACTTCTTTTAATGTATCAATCCACCCATAACCTACACCATCACTAAATTGTTCCTTTTGTCTCCAAGCTACACTTGGCGGCAACATCTCTTCAAAAGCTTTACGAACCACCCACTTTTCCATAGGATGTTCTGTATTGATCATTTTATCTTGTGGATTAACGCGCATCGCCACATCCATAAATTCTTTATCTAAAAATGGCACACGTCCTTCAATTCCCCATGCGGCTAAACTTTTGTTCGCTCGTAAACAATCGTACATGTGAAGTTTTCCTAATTTACGTACGTTTTCTTCGTGAAATTCTCTCGCGTTTGGCGCTTTGTGAAAATACAAATATCCTCCAAAAAGTTCATCTGCTCCTTCACCTGATAACACCATTTTGATACCCATAGATTTAATAACTCTTGCCATCAACCACATTGGTGTTGATGCTCTAATCGTAGTCACATCGTAAGTCTCCAAGTTGTAAATTACATCTTTAATTGCATCTAACCCTTCTTGAATAGTGAATTTAATTTCGTGGTGAATGGTTCCAATATGATCCGCTACGATTTGCGCCGCCGCTAAATCTGGAGAACCATCTAATCCTACCGAGAAAGAGTGCAATTGCGGATACCAAGCATCAGCAACATCTCCGGATTCAATACGTTTTTGCGCATATTTTTTGGCCACAGCCGAAGTAATAGAAGAATCTAAACCTCCTGAAAGCAAGACACCATAAGGTACATCGCTCATTAGTTGTCTGTGAACAGCAGCTTCTAAAGCCACTTTGATTTCATCAATGCTGGTTACGTTGTCTTTTACAGCATCATAATCTGTCCATTCTCTTTTATACCATTGTACAAATTCGCCATCTTTGCTCGACATATAATGTCCTGGAGGAAATAATTGGATTTTAGTACAATAGCCTTCTAATGCTTTCAATTCAGAAGCCACATAAAAAGTTCCGTGTTCATCCCAACCTATGTATAATGGAATAATTCCCATGTGATCCCGAGCAACAAAATACTCGTCTTTTTCGACATCATAAATAGCAAATCCAAAAATCCCATTCATTTCATCTATAAAATGAGGCCCTTTTTCTTTGTAAAGTGCTAGAATTACTTCGCAGTCACTTTCGGTTTGAAAGTTATATTTACCCTCAAATTGTTTACGTAATTCTCTGTGGTTGTAAATTTCACCATTTGCTGCTAAAACAAGTTGTTTGTCTTCACTGAACAACGGTTGTTTCCCTGAAGCAGGATCAACAATTGCCAGTCGTTCGTGAGACAAAATGGCTTTTTCATTACTAAAAATTCCACTCCAGTCCGGTCCACGATGACGGATAATTTTAGACATTTCTAATACTTGCGGTCTTAAAACTTCCGCTTTTTGTTTTAAATCAAAGGCACATACTATTCCGCACATAATTTTTTTGTTTAAAGTTTAAGGTTTGCTTCGCCTGTTCGAGTAAAACTCTCGAGTCAAGTTATGAAAGAAACCTGCTTTGTTCATTTTGATAGGGCAAAGATGGAGTTATAGTTCTAATTGAAAAACGCAAATACTCTTTTTAGTTATAATTTATAACTAAAAAATAGAATTTACGTTTAAACCGTAATGGAAAGGCGCTAAAAATAGAATTGAAGTTGCGGATTGTAAAATGGGACGCAAATGAGACGGATGTAAATAACGGATTTTTATTTAATATCCTCAACCAAATACTTCGTACCATTTATCTCAAAAGTAAATCCTTCTTGATTTCCCATCAGTTTATTTCCCAAAGGTGATTGTGGTGATAATGCGATAATATTGATTCCTTCGACATTGATTTTAGGAAGTGCCACACTCAGGTACAAATAGATTCCGTTCGCTTTTACCAAGCTCCCCACAATAATGGTTTCGGCAACTGTGCCAGCATCAATTTTATCCAAAACTGTTTTTTGGTCCAGTACTTCTCTCAATTTACGATTGAGTTTTTCCTGCTCAATGTGCATCATAGACAAAGCGGTTTCATGTTTATCTCCGGCTGAACCTTTAGCATCGTTTTTAGAATCTTCGGTAAGTGCGACAATCATGTCTTTGAAAACATCGATTCGATCCTGAACTAATTGCAGGTAATGGGTATGTATTTTTTGTTTGAAAGTCATAAGTAGATTTACATGCCTTACAGGGTTTTGAACCCTGTCAGGCATTCAAAGTTTTTAAATAAAAAAAGCGAAGATTGTTTTACTTTTCGGCTCCTTCTCCTTCGGGTAGGGCTGGAGTAGGGATTAAAAATCAAATTTATAGTTCACGCCTAAAATCACCTGAAATCCCTGCACTGGATAATTTTGCCATTTTTGGTAGGCATTATTAGTGATATTATTGGCTCTGGCAAAAGCAGTCAATCGGTCGCTATATTTGTAACCAACATTTGCATTGACATCAAAATAAGACTTCAAAGTTACAGGAGCAGCGTTAGTCACCACATTGGTATTAACCTGAAAATCTTTTCGCTCGCCCACATAGAACACATTTGTACCAGCAAACCACTTCTCTGTTATGTTAACATCCAAGCTTGAATTTAATTTTATAGCCGGCAAATTCCACGCTTCTTGTTGAAAATCATTTGTAAAACTGCTAAAGCTTCCGTTGATTCCAAAAGTCACGTTCTTAGAAAAATCAGCTTTTACTTCTCCATAAAAATTCAACGTTCTCATATCGTCATACACCACTTGAAAAGAATTCCCAAAAGCATAGTCCTGATTGGTTGCATTTTCATTGTAATTATTGCTTTTAAACAAAGCCTTGTTGCGCTCATTAATATAGGAACCTCTTATATTATAACTCATATTATTAGTCAATTTCCCTTTTAATCCTGCAAAAACATCATACTGCTGATCCGTAGGTGCAATAGCGAGTGTTGGTGACAAAAAAGGATTTTCATCTACAAAGTCCTGGTACGAGTTTTGTTTTAAATTTCCTTCGGCTCCCGCATAAAAAATCATCAAATCACCAACAACATTATAGGAAGCGTTAAATTTTGGATACACAAAAAATTTATTATTGCTGTTTTGATTGTCCAGACTATAAAAAATAGCGGCACCAATATTCAGTGTCCAATCCTCCTCCTGCATCACAAAACTAGGTGCAATTCCCAGATTTGTAAAACCGTATTTGATTGGTTCTGTATTGGTATTTAAATAATTATTATTGAAACTTCCACCAACATAATCTATGATTAAGTCAGTTTTTACAGCACTATCTATCACATCAAATTCTACAGTTGGCTTGGCGTAAAACCTATTTTCTGAAGAATCAAAAATATCAGAAAAATGATTAAATTTTAGACTCATTTTATTAAAAAAACTTTCGTTAAAAGCTACATTCCCTCCTAACGTCAGCGTACTGTAGGATTGCTGCGGCCTGATTCCACTGATCAAGATTGCTCTGTCCTGAGGCGCCAGCGTAGTACCAAAATCAGCCGGTAATCCATACCAATTGTACGTTTGGTTTTGATATCCTAAATCCAGATTCCATGAAACTTCTTTTCGATTTGATCCATACATCAAATCAATCGAAGTGTCATAAAAACGATCGTCCAGAATCACCTTTTCAATACCCCCTTGGGAGGAGTGATGCCGAAACATGCCACCAATATAATCCGTAGCATTAAGGTCATGATTCACATATAATTCCCCTACAAAGGTTCCGTAATTCCCTACACCAAATGTGGCGTAGTTTTGAAACAAAACGGCTTCTTTTTCTTTCTCTACGCCTGCTGCTTTTCCTTTAGACGGCGTGAAAGTTGATGCTACCGGGAAAGAGAAAATAGTATACTTTACGGTTTCCTTTTTTGTGTTATCTTCTTCGTCCAGCAACGGTGTTTCCTTCACTTTGAAAGCATCTAATATGGTTGGTGTGAATGGCTTGACTACATTTACGGTCTCGGTACCTATTTGCTCTTTCTTTTGTGCAAATGAAACTTGAGAAACGAAAAGAAATAAAATCCCCAACCCAACGCTCCCCAAAGGGAACGGATCCGAAAACGTTACGCTATTATTTATAACCGATATTACTTTGTTTTTAAATGTCATGTTTTATTTTTTTACTGCTAACTTCCTACTGCTACTTTTTTTACTACTGCATTTTTAACCGGTACGTTACACTTCCCATTCTCCTTTTGCGAGGTATTGTGTTTTTCCCCCAATTTTAATATCAAACTGATTTTCAGCTAATTTTCCATCGAAATAAATCTGAGAGGCTCTGTTTATAAAATCGCCCTGATGATTAATCATTTGAATTTCCGGCGAGTGATATTTTAAAAGAAAAGCCTGTAAACACGTGCTCGCACTTCCCGTAGCCGCGTCTTCTATAAGCTGATTTGCTTCAATACAAAACATCCTGCTACTCAGCTTTTTTTCTACCAAACAATAAAAATACAACGCTCTATGACTGGTTTTGCAGTGTGCATGCAGCCATTCGTTCATTTTATCCTTATCAAGAATCAAATGCTCTAGTGCCTTTTTACTTTTAATAGGAACAATCACAAAAGCGCTTCCTGTAGTCACTTCCTGAATGGGAAATTCATCCTCAAAATCAGCTCTGCTTAAATTGCTGAAGGATAAAAAATCTTCCGTTAAAAAAGTATTCAAAAACTCCGGTTGAGCCGCCTGTAGCCAAACCAAATCTCCCGATTGATGTACCGGAATTTCACCAATTGGAACCGACAGCGAAATCTTTTCAGGTTTATTCTCAAATATTTTATGCATCAAAACCCATGATGTTCCTATGATTGGATGGCCTGCAAACTGCATTTCGTGGTCTGGTGTGAAAATCCTAATCGCAGCAGTTTTATTCTCCGGTTGAAGCTTAGTAATAAAGGTGCTTTCGGCAAAGTTGATTTCGCGGGCAATTGTCTGCAGCTGCTGGTCGCTCAAGGAATCAGCACCTAAAAAAACCGCGAGTTGATTGCCTGTATATTTATTCTCTGCAAAAACATCAACGATGTAAAAAGGTAGATTCATTCCGTATGTTTTTTTTTGTTTTCAGTTATTTTTTCGCGTTGATTTTGGTTGTTTTTCTAACTTCCACTCACAGCTTTATTTAGTTATCGATGCATTTGTTTTGGACTCTTCCGCTTTAATTCTTTCTAATTCAGTTTGTGCCTCTGAAACTACATCCTGAAAATCAGTAAAATTCTGAATGACGTTTTCTAAAATGTAAGTCGCCTGATAGCTGTCTTTGAGTCCGTAAAAATTTTTCGCCATTAAGACTAATCCTTTGGCTCCAAAATACTTATAGCTCGCATAATTTTCGGCTAATTTTTGAACGGCAACATTAGAAGCTTCAAAATTTTCTTCTTTATTTTTAAAATAAGCATCGTAGTACAGGGCTTCGGCCGCTAATTCCCCCTTAGCAATTGTCATTACTTTGGCATAAGCCGCTCGTGCTATGGCTTCATCACCAGTTTGCATTGCTGCGCGTGCAATGATAATTTGCGCATCACTTTTGACATTATCATCAGTCTTTGGATTCATTAAGACTTTCTCCGCGTACACTACTGAATTTGGATAGTCCTTATTTTCATAAAAACATTTCATCAGATTGGATTGTGCAAATGTTTTATTCTGAGAAACATCTGCTTCGTTTTCTAGACGGGACAATACCGGAATTGCTTTGTCATATTCCTTATTTTTCAGAAAAAACTGTGCCAAACGCACTAAAGATGGCTCCGTAAATTCACTTCTGGATTGGGCTATTACAAATTCATAATTAGGAATTGATTTGCTTTCAGATCCTTCAGAAAAATACAATTGCGCCAGGTAATAATTAGCCTTCAAGGCGTGTATTCCTGGGGAAAATTGACTTAAATACCCGCTGAAACCTGTAATTGCCTGTTTGGTATTGTTTTGTTGAAATTGTTTTTCGGCAGCTTCAAATGTATCATTATCCAGCTCTGCATCCGTGACAGCCACAAAATCTAGGGTACGTACCCAAATTGCATATTCATCTACTCGGCCCGTATCTACGTAAATTAATCGGGCTGCAGCTACTGCTTCTAATGCCTCCGGAGACCGAGGGAATTCAGCCGCTACTTTCTTAAACTTCACTACTGCCTGATCATTCCTGTCTGAATTAAAATAAATTAATCCCTGGCGCAAAATAGATTTTGAGGCAAAAGAACTCTTTTTGAATTCTGTATTCAGTTGCTCATACGCTTTTAAAGCCAAATCATTTTTATTTTCGGCAACATACGTATTCCCTAGTTCAAATAAAGCATCATCTCGGTAACCCGATTTTGGATACAATTGTAAAAAAGCATTCAATTCCTCTATTTTTTTATCGTTTTTATCCATAAATCCATAGGAAATTGCTTTTTGAAAATACGCATAATCCGCATCGACACTTTTAGAGGCTATCACTTTAGAGTACGCATCCATTGCGGGACCGTATTTTGAGGTTACAAAACGACAATCTGCCAAACGCAAATACGAATCATTCAAACGTACTTTATCCTCTGGTGCTTTTTCAATCTGATTTTCGAAATAATTTCCTGCCTGATCGTACTCTTTCAATTTGAAATAAGCATACGCAATCGTGTAATTGTGATTTTTATATTCAGGAGTTTTTGAGGCTTGTGCAAAGCCTGCAAATTGTTTGAAACTCAACAACGCATTTTTAAAATCATTCAAAACATATTCTGTTTCTGCTTTCCAGAAAGCCGCTCTGGCAGTAAAATACGGATCTTTCTGTTCGTTCATAGACTGCGTAAACATAGTCAAGGCTTCCGGATAATCACCGTCTGTATACAATTCTAACCCATTGAAAAAAGTAACTTTCTGGTACGCTAATTTGTTTTCAGGGGATCTGTTTTTTTCCAATATTACTAAGGCCTCTTTATAGTTTTTAGAAGAAATATAAGAATCAATCAAGAGTCTTTCTATTTCTGAACGGTTGGCATTATTGGGGTATTTCTTCAAAAAAGCATGCAAAATTGCAGGCACACTTTGATAGGAATTTCCAAGTTCATAGCTTAATTTAGCGTAATTCAAACCCGCATCTTCCTGTATTGCTTCGTCAAATGACATTTCCGACGCATTTTTGAAAGCATTTAAAGCTTGCTGTTTCTTGTTTGTATTGAGGTAACTTTCCCCCAAATGATAATAGGCGTTTTGTGCAACAAAATCTTTCCCACCTATGATTTTATTGAACTGAGAAATGGCATTTTCGTAGTCTTTTTGTTTGTAATACGCATATCCTAATTGGTAAAAATCCGTATTATTCCATCTTCCTTTTTTACCTTGATAAGCAACTAAATAGGGAATTGCGGTATCGTATTTTTTTAAATTAAAATAGCTTTCGCCAATGATTTTATTAAGTTCCGATTTTTCTAAAGGATTTGATTTGGCCATTGCTTTTTCCCCTAAATCAATTGCGTTTTGGAAATTTCCTAATTTAAAATTCATATCCGCCTGATAATAAGACAGTTTTTCCTTGTATTTTTCTTCTCCGGAAACGGCGTCAAAATATTTTGTCGCTTGCTTATAATCATCTCCTTCATAGGCCATAAATCCCAAGTAATATTTAGCTTGCGAACCATATTCAGGAGCATTCACCACTTTATTAAAATAAACAGTTGCCTCTTTTTTCTTTTTGGCATTAAAAAAACTATACCCTTTTTGAAAATTAAACTGGTCTTGTTCCTTTCTGCTCAGATTCCTTTCATCCACTTTGTCAAACCATTGCAGGGCTTGGGGATAATTTCCCAAACTAAAATGATACTGTGCCACCTCGATATACGCTTGATTTTGTTTGACACTCGTAGGATAATCCGAAACAAAGCGTTCCATCATCTGATCTGCATTGGCTTGATTAGTACGAATGGCGCAATTTGCCACATAATAGGCACAATCTGATTTTAATTCATCGGTGCCGGCGGATTCTTTTACTTTATTAAAAATAATTTGTGCCGATGCATATTGTTCTTCGTTAAACAACGAAACCGCTTTGTTGAAATCCTTTAAATCGTGGGTATAAATAGTTGATTTTTGTGCCGAAATACTGATAGTGCTACTAATGAAGAAACTACAGAAAAGCCAAGAAATTTTACGCATTGTGGTTTTATTTTAATAATTCAAATGTATTGCATTCTGATCTTTATAACGAATTGCGATTGGTTTTTATTATGAATATTTTTTTTTAACCGTTTATAATTTAACCTTCTTAAAACAGACTGACCAATTATTATACCTTTTAATAACCTGATCACCGGATCCGTTAACACAATAGTAACGGACAACGAGTTTTGACTTAACACCTTAAAAATATCTTTACTTTAATAAATTTAAACATAAACATATAAAAAAAATGAAAGTTAATTACTATTTTATTTTATTGAGTACACTATGGTTTTTTACTATTAAAGCACAAGAAAACAGCACTTTAAATGGAATTATTACAGACGAATCAGGCAAACCTCTTATTGGTGCATCAATCAACATTAATACCACATCTAAGAACACGATAACTGATATTGCTGGAAGTTACCAATTGCAAAATATAAAATTCGGCACTTACACAATTCAAGTGGCCTATCTTGGTTACGAAAGCCAAAAAATTTCAATCTCCTTAAACCAATCCGAAACAACACAAAATTTTATTTTAAAAGAAAGTTCCTTTCAATTAGATGGTATTATTGTTACCGCCCAAAAAAGAGAACAATTAAATAAAGATGTTCCCATCGCCATTACCTCTTATGGGGGGAAATTTATTGAAAATTTAGGGATTTCAGAATATGATGCCTTTTCAGATTATGTTCCTGGATTACAAATCCAGATTCAAAGTGTAAATAATCCTGGGATCGTTATTAGAGGGATTACCAGTGATAGTGGGGATTCTCGAGTAGAACCACGCGTTTCAATTTTTCAAGATGGCGTTTCCATCAGTAAATCCAGAGGATCTGTAGTAGAGTTATTTGACATTGAACGCGTTGAAGTTCTAAAAGGCCCTCAGGGAACTCTTTTTGGCAGAGGTGCACAAATTGGTGCCATGCATATTATTCAAAACAAAGCTAAAAACGAAAATTCAGGAGAACTAAAAATAGGAACGGGTAATTACAACCAGTTCTCAATGAATGGGTTTGTAAACACTTCCCTTATTAAGGACAAACTATTTGTAAGAGTAGCCGGAATCCTGAGTAAAAGAGATGGTTTTATAGAAAACAGATCCGGAGGCAACTTGAATGGTAAAGAAACACTAGCTTTTAGAACTTCCTTAAAATATTTAATGAGTGATAAAACCAGTTTAGATTTAATTGCAAACTGGCAACAGGATACCCCACCGGGAACGGGTTTCAAAAGCGGAACTTATGCCCCTTTAGGCGGAACAACCAACCCAAATACCTTTGCGGACTTAGAAAGAGGAACCGAATTGGGGATCGACAGAAAAGTTTATGGTCTTACAGCGATATTGAAATCTGAAATCAATCCTAATTGGGATATGACCGCCACCACAGCTTACAGAGAATTTAAATCAGATGAAGCTTTTGATGCCGATGGTACGGCAGCTCCAGTGCTTTACTTTAGAGAAATTGCCGAAGGAAAACAATTCAGCCAAGAAATGAGATTTAATTTTAATGATAAAAATAAATTATCCGGTTTCGTTGGCGCAAATGCTTTTTACGAAAAAGGATCTCAAGCGGTTCCTTTTGAAGTAAATGAACAAAGTTATTTTGCCTTATTGGCAGCTAGAAACACACTAATCGTTAATGGCGTTCCTACCTTATACCCAAATATTCCAAACGACCCTGCTTTTGGTCCATTGGCAGGAGCTCCGCTTTTAGCTTTCAACAAAGAAAAATCAACCAATTTTGGAGAGAATTATTCTGGAGATATCTTCGCAGATGCATCTTATGATTTAACTGATAAATTGACTTTTACTTTGGGTGTAAGAGCTACTTTAGAAAATAGTAATGCCGGTTTAGAGGTTCAAAATGCAGATCAGCCTGGTGTATTGGGTAATTTTTTAGGAGTTTTTCCTAACAACTTATTTGCTCCTACAAATGGAAAACGTACTGCCAGCGAAACCTTCACCTCAGCTGTTGGACGATTTGCTATAAATTATGATATAACGGACCACATTACTCTTTTTGGGAATGTTGCCAGAGGCCGAAGACCTAACGTAATTAATGTTACCGCGAAAACTGTTAATGTATTATCGGATGAAACGGTATGGTCTTATGAATTTGGCGCCAAATCTCTCTTCCTAAACAACCGATTGCAATTTGACATCAATGCTTTTATATACGATTACAGCAATTTTCAAACGACTATCGCACGATTAGACGAACAGAATGGTTTAGTGATTCAGCCAAATGACAGCGGTTCTGCCTCAACTTTTGGTTTTGAAACGGCCTTGCAATATCAGTTTACAAAAAACAGTTCTTTCTTTGTCAATTATGCGTACATCGATGCTGCCTTTGATGAAACGGATTCAGACGGAAACCAACAACAATTGGCGGGAAATACTTTTCGATTGACTCCAAAACATTCCTTTTCTGTTGGTTTTAATTACAATCCATCTGTAAACACTATCTTAGACCTTTACCTTAGACCAAGCTATACATACAAATCGAAAGTGTTTTTTGAAGAAACAAACTTACCTAATATTTCACAAGCAGGGTATGGTCTTTTGAATATCAGAACAGGATTAACCATTAGAAAAAAATACGAAATAGGATTATTCATGACTAATCTTTTTGACAAAAAGTATATTATTGATGCCGGAAATACCGGTGGTGCTTTTGGAATACCAACTTTTATAGCTGGTGCACCTCAGTTCTATGGTGTACAAATGGCTGTTAAATTTTAACAAAAATGAAAAAAACAATAAACACACTACTTGCAGCACTCTTTTTTTGTACTTCTATTTTTAGCCAAGTAGGAATAAGCACAGTAGAAATATCCAGCTTAGATTCCTATCTCGCTACTACAGAGGCCAAAGTAATTGGAATCAAGCCAAACAATGCGGCTAAAATAATATGGGCTGATGGGTATAAAAACAAAAAAACAGCTGTTGCTTTTGTTTATTTGCATGGTTTTGGTGCCAGTCACCGTGAGGGAGAACCGGTTTTAAAAAAGCTTTCTACAAAATACAAAGCCAACATCTACCTCTCGCGTTTAGAGGAACATGGTCTTTATCGTAAAAACACCTTCGAATTTCTTACGCCTGAAAACTATATTGCCTCTGCTCAACAAGCACTAGAAATTGGGAAAAAACTGGGAGAAAAAGTAATTTTGGTCAGTACCTCGACGGGAGGAACTTTAAGCTTGAAATTGGCATCCGAAGATCCTAGCATCTCGGGATTGATCCTCTATTCGCCTTTTGTCGATTTATTTAATCCTGCTATGGCGGGTATCATCCTGCCTGGTGGTAGAGAGAAATTCAAAGAAACTATTGGTGGCAATATGCGAACACAAAACCGCCCAGAGGAACAAGCTAAGTACTGGTCTACCAATTACCACATCAATGGCTATGTTTCCTTAATCACTATGCTTAAGCAAAACATGACCGAAACTACATTTACAAAGGTCAAGTGTCCGGTTTTCTTAGGCTATTATTACAAAAACGAAAAAGAACAAGACCAAGTCGTTTCCGTTTCTGCCATGCATACAATGTATAACTCTTTAGGAACCCCTGAAAATAAAAAAACAAAAATAGCCTTTCCAGAAAGTGGTGATCATGTTATTGCATGTGATTTGCGCTCTAAGGATTGGCAAGGTGTTTATCGGGCTACGGTACGCTTTTTAAACCAAACAATCTTACAATAAAAATATGAATAAAATTTTAATCACAGTAGTTTTAGTATTGTGCCTGCTAGGTTGCAAGGCTAAACAAGAAAAACAAACAGTCCAATTACTTCCTGGTGAAATTCAAACTCACTTTAATTTTGATTTACAGGGGCATCGTGGAGCAAGAGGACTCTACCCCGAAAATTCGTTAGTTGCCTTTGAAAACGCAATCAAATTGGGAGTAAACACCTTAGAGCTAGACGTAGTTGTTACAAAGGACGACCAAATACTGGTATCACATGATCCTTTTTTCAACCACATAATTTGTTTGGATAGTTTAGGAAACACTATTAACAAGGAGGACGAATTAAACTTAAATATCTATCAGACTACTTATTCACAAGTACAGCACTATGATTGTGGCACCATCGAACATCCACAATTTCCGGAGCAGACTAATAGTAGGGTTTCAAAACCATTGCTGTTGGATGTAATTGCGCAGTCTGAACTTTTATCTGACCAAAAGATCTTCTATAATATTGAAATAAAAAGTACTCCAGAGGGGGACAATAAATACCATCCAACACCTCAGGTTTTTGCGGATTTATTTATTAAAACAATCCAAGGGCGTATCCCTATGGAAAGACTAACTATCCAGAGTTTTGATTTTAGAGTACTGCGCTATATCCATCAAGCCTACCCTGATTACAAACTAGCGGCTCTGGTGTACAAAGATAGTGTCAAAACAAATTTAGATGCTTTGGGATTTATCCCAGACAGCTACAGTCCAGAACATACGCTATTGACTGCCGAAATTGTAGCGGAATTACATGCCAAAGGAATGAAAGTTATTCCTTGGACTATTAATGAAGCAAGTCGGATGAAAACGGTTCTAGGTTGGGGAGTTGATGGCATCATAACGGATTATCCCGATAGAGGATTGCGCTTTAAAAAATAAGAACTTCCGTCTTGATTTCATTTGTTCCTTAAAGCAACAAAACTATCCTGTTTGAGTGAGGCTACTGAAAAGGTCCTTAACAAATTATATTTCATTAAAAGAGTAGAAAACCTTCATTTTCTACTCTTTTTTTATGCTAAAATGGGAACTTCAAGCAGCAATAAAGTGCGGATAAATTGGCTTTAAATAAAATTCGGACTTTCCCTTGTTTATACCTGTTTTTTGAAAATCCGTTGAATAGAATAGAATTTATTTTGAATAGAACCGTTATCTTGTTACTTTTACCCCATAAATAAACTGTATTATGTCACAATCCGTCCTGTCTTTAAAAAACGTTACTATTTTCCAAGAACAAAAAACTATTTTAGCTCATGTAAATTTGGAGGTAAAACATGGTGAATTCCTGTATATTATAGGAAAAACAGGTTCCGGAAAAAGCAGCTTAATGAAGACCTTGTATGGTGATTTGGCTTTAAAAGAAGGCGAAGGAAGTATTGTTGACTTTGATTTAGCCACCTTAAAAGAAGATGACATTCCGTTTTTGAGAAGAAAAATTGGAATCGTTTTTCAGGATTTCAAATTACTGCCGGACAGAACCATTAAAGACAATATGTTATTTGTCCTGAAAGCTACAGGCTGGACTGATGCTGATGAAATGCAGCGAAAAATTGATGAGGTGCTGGACAAAGTAGCAATGAAAGAGTTTGGCAACAAAATGCCACACCAAATTTCAGGTGGTGAGCAACAACGTGTTGCCATTGCCAGAGCTTTACTCAACGATCCTGAACTTATACTTGCGGATGAACCTACCGGGAATCTGGATCCACAAACCAGTGCTGAAGTCTTGGAAGTTTTAAAAAGCATCAATGCCAATGGAAAAACAGTCATTATGGCCACTCATGATTATGCGTTGCTTATGAAATTCCCTTCGAAAACATTAAAATGTGAGGACGAACGAATTTTTGAAGTAGTGCAACAGAGAGCCGTGTAATGCTTTCTATTCTTATCCCAATATACAATTATAATGTGTATCCTTTAGCATTGGAGCTGCGCAAACAATGTTTGGAATGCAATATTGATTTTGAGATTTTATGCCAAGATGATGCTTCTGATTCTTCCCTAAATATTTTTAATGAAAAAATAAATTTGCTTTCTCACTGCAGTTTTGTTTCATTAAAAGAAAACATTGCCCACAGAGAAAACAGGAATTCACTTGCCGAAAAAGCAAAATTTGAGTATTTACTTTTTATAGACGGGGATTCTACTATTGTGAATTCTGATTATATCAAAAGATATTTATCAAATTTATTTGATTTTGATGTGGTTTATGGAGGACGCTTGCATCCAGAAAAATGTCCTTCTGATAATCAAAAACTACGGTGGAAGTACGGAAGATTCATTGAAGATAAATCCGCTGCAAACAGAAAGACAAAACCCTATCACTCACTACTTTTTAATAATACCATAATTAAAAAAGTCTGTTTTGACACAGTACAATTTGACAAAACCATAAAAAAATATGGTCACGATGACACCCAACTCTCGTTTCAACTAAGCAAATTAAAATCCAAAGTAAGCCATATAGAAAACCCTGTTGAACATGGCGATTTAGACACTAATCTAGTGTATTTGAACAAGACCAAAGAGTCTTTAGAAAATTTAAATTTATTGTATCAGAAGAAAAAAATTGACATTAAATTTGTACGATTATTGCAACTGTATCATTTTTTAAAAACAACCAAATCAACTTTTATTATTTCAAAAATAAATGCCGTTTTTGAAAAATTATTATTTAAAAACTTGACCGGAGACAATCCTAATATACTGGTTTTTAATTTGTTCAGAGCAGGTTATTTATGCTCCATTGACTTTAAGAGCAGAACCTAAACTCCTTTTTTGAGTCCAATAAACAATTGATGCCAAGTTTGCATAATGGCATCGATGTGATATTTTTTACTCGATAATTTTGCCTTTTTTGCCATTTCACTTCGTAACACCTCGTTTTCGATTAAAATTTCTATAGCCGCTACATAATCCGATTCGTTCCCGTTTTCAATCAAAAATCCATCTTCTTTATGCGTGATTATTGCTCTTGGTCCGCAAGGACAATCGTAAGCAATACAGGGTAATCCGGAAGCCATTGCCTCAATTAACACCATTCCAAAACCTTCATATCGAGACGTCATCAGATAAAATGAAGCATCTAAATATTTTTCGTTAATATTCTGAACAGGTTCATAAAAAACTATATTATTTGAAACATCCAATTTTTGGGCAAGTTGTTTTAAATCGATATTTTCATTAGATTTTCCATAAATTTCCAATATCCAATCTGGATGTTTTAAAACCACTTTTTTCCAGATGTGCAACATGCTGTCAAAACCTTTTTCGTACGTATGTCGCCCTACCGCAATTACTTTTTTGTTTGTTAATTCACCAGATTTTTCCGTTACAAACCATAAAGGATTCGCAATAACCAGTGTGTTTTTTATGTTCCATTCTGAAATACTCTCGTTTGTTTCAACAACAAATCGATTGTATTTTTTTATTCCGTTTTTTTTCAGTTGTAAAACAAGATTCGAGAACAATTTAGTAAAACTGTTTGTCACAATTTCACTTTCTTCAATAAACCTGGAACTATGCATTTCTAGCACCAGAGGAATTTTATATTTTATAATAAAAGGAATTAAATATGCCTTTAGACCATTATCACAAACAAGTATAATATCCGGGTTTACAGTCTTAATACAACTGTTTAGTTTCTTACAATACGCTTTCAAAAAAGAAAGATTTTTTCCTTTTAAAATCATATCGTGAAAAGTGATCTTCTTATTAAAAGAATAAAACAAAGGAGAATGACCTCCGTTTTGAGTCAGAATAACAACTTCATAGCCTAATTGTTCAACCAGATAATTGGCTTTGACAGCAATAACTCTTGCCACACCTCCGGCGTTATTAATGTTAGGAACTACAAATAGCAACTTCATTTTTTTGATTTCAAAAATTCGTCATAATCTCTGATATAATCTTCTTCTTTAAACATATCTGAGGCTAAAACCAAGCAAACTGATCCCGAAGAAAAGTTTTGCAGTTCTCTCCAAATTCCTGTTGTAATAAGTAAACCTACGTTTGGTTTATTTAATAGGTAGCTTTTTTTCTCGATACCGTCATGAACAACCACCTCAAAACTACCGCTCAATGCAATTAAAATTTCTTGTTGCTGAATATGGGAATGACCGCCTCTAAAAGCAGTACTAGGCACATCAAAGAGATAGTAAATTCGTTTGAATTCAAATGGAATTACACCACTTTGAATGTAGGCTAAGTTTCCACGAACATCGTCTATTACAGGAATTTTTAATACTTGTACGTTTTCTACTGTTGTCATTTTCTGCTAATTTTCATTACATCTAACCATTGCATGCCTATATTTTCAATTGAGAAGGATTGTACGCTTGCCAATGCATTTTGTTTACAATGCTGATACAATACTTCGTCTTCAATGAATAAATTCATCGCTTCCGTCATTTTACTACCATTTTGATTTTCAACTAATAAACCATTTTCTTTATTTACAATTATTTCACTTGGACCGGCTAAGCAGTCAAAGGATATTACCGGCGTATTACAGGCTAATGATTCTAGTAGAACATTTGGCAGTCCTTCATTCAAGCTACTCAAAACAAAAAATTTAGCATTTTTCAGGTACTTAAACGGATTCTGTTTAAACCCTAAAAAATGAACTTTATCTCCCAGCTTTTTTTCTTTTACTAACTTTAAAAGAATATTTTTTCTTTTGCCTTCCCCTAATAAAACCAAATGTATCCCTTTTTGGGATAAAGTCGAATGGGCATACGCTTCAATTAATTTATCAAATTGCTTGATATTAGTTTCCATTTGACCTATCCCAATAATATACTTGAAGTTAAGTGAAACAGGTTCTTCACTCTTCCTGACAATTTCCTCAATATCTATAGGGTTGTAAATGGTAATTGCGTTTTTCAGCTGGTGCTTTCGCGCTATTAACTCTTTCGATTGATTAGAAACACTAACCACTTTATAACAATTTCCATACATGTATCGGGTAAGCACCGACCAATTGGGCATATAATGATTAATCAAATAACTGTGCACGGTGAAAATAGTATTGGTTTTATAAAGCCATTTTGAAATTAATAATTCTTGAATGGGTTTTATCCTAAATCGGAAATCAATAATAAAATCAAATTCATGCTCTTTCAAATAGTTCTTCAAAAATAAAAACCGACTGAATTTATTTGAAAAACCGTTGGTTTTGTTTTTCATTTTACCCAAATTGACTAATTTTCCGGAATAGGAATAGGAAACGGCATCCAGAACAATAATAGTATGAACTTCTATGCCCTGTTTTTCAAAAAAAAAGGATAAAACAGCCATCACTTTTTCAGCACCTCCATCACTTAATCGGTACCCTATTAATGCGATTTTATATTTTTTATTGGGTATTATCATTCTCAATTTGTTATTTTCGTCTCAAATATAACGCTTTTAAAAAAACATGCAAGATAATCCACTAGTCACCGTTATTTGTTTGTGTTACAATCATAAAGATTATGTAATAGAGAGCTTAATGTCCGTATTAAACCAACACTACAATACTATTGAGTTGATTATCGTAGACGATTGCAGTACTGATAATTCTAAATCCGTAATTGAGAAATGGCTTCTGGATTATCCACAAATTCCATTTATAGCCAATGACACTAATTTAGGGAATACTAAGTCTTTCAATAATGCCTTAAAAACAGCAAAAGGGGATTATATTATTGACTTGGCTGCTGATGATGTATTATTGCCCAATTGCATCACTTCACAAATAAATGCTTTCAACAACACAACTTTTAAAAATCTTGGAATTGTATATGGAAACGTCGAATTAATCACTGAAAAAGGCAAACACGAATCTTATTATTTCCCTGTTGATAGCTTTCAAAAGGTAGTCAAGGAAAGAACAACGGGAGATATTTATGAATCATTTCTTTCTGGTGGTGACTGTATTTGCTCCGTTTCATCAATGGTCAAAAAATCACTGTTCGATGCTTTGAACGGCTATGATGAAACGCTGGCGTACGAGGATTTGGATTTTTGGATTCGGGCTTCCCGAACGTACGAATTTGACTTTATTGATGCTATTCTGGTTCAAAAAAGAATTGTACACCACTCCCTAGGCACGCATTTTTTTAAGAAAAAAGATGCCAGAGCCAGAAAAATTAATCAGAGTACATATTTGATACTTAAAAAAGCAATTGGGCTCAATAGAACAAAAAAAGAGGATAAAGCAATTTTAAAACGCATTCATTTTGAGATGATTCTCGCCTATAAAACTGCTCATAATACGTTGTTACTGCGCTATATTATTATGGAAATTAAGTTGCGATTTCATTTGTTAGCTTCATAAACTACACTATCAAATACTCGTCCAGCAAGGCTTTCTCTCCTTCCCAATCTCTGGAAATGGCGTTTTTTATAAATTTTGCCGGAATACCACCAATCAAAATATTTGAACCAAATGACGTATAATCCGCAGTACACACACTACTGGAGCCTATCGTACAAAAATCAGGGGTAGTCGTATTTTGCAGTACCGTAACCCTGCTGGCTGCATAGTTGTAATTTCCTATTCTAATTGGTGCTGTCATTTTAAACTTTTCACCCGTTGTAGTATCCATCATCTGATGGAAATTAGTGTCCATAATTTGTGATTCCGAACCAAAACGGGCGTAATCCCCTAATACAACATGCTCCATACAAATCAATTTTGCATTTGAGGCCAATGAAGCCATGTGTCCCAATTCGCACAATCCACCGTCACCAACATAAATAAAATAATCTTTACCTAATTGTATGTGACCTTTTAAAATGAGCGTTCCCAAAATAGTAATTTCGGCAATTCCTTTGTGAAGCGTGTTCATTTCATAAGGTTGTCCAAAACCGATCATTCCCTTTTTGACAACTCCCTCAATTTTGATTGCACCCGTTATTGAAGTAAATTTTACTTTTCCATAAAAAAATACAGGGAGCTGCTTAGCAATAGGATACGGGAATTTTTTAAAATTAAAGTACAGTGTTTTGGTCCAGTTTACGGAATAATACAGTTGTAACCGATGATAAAAAAATCTTACTTTTCTGTAAACATTCTTAAGTATTTCAATCATTCTTTTTCTTAATTATAGCATTGAACAATTCTTTTAATGCGGTCTTTTTGTTCATTTCAAATAAAACAAAAACAATCGACACTACTACCATTAGTGACATTAAGCCATACTTTAAAATTGGATTTGGAAGGTATCTGAACAAAAAAGTTGCCACACACAGCAAGATGCAAATTAAATAAGTGTTATAAAAATCGCTTTCAAAATAAAACCCATATCTTTTTTTGGTGATTATTTTTAAACCCAAAAAATGAATGAAATAATAGAGCAAAAAACTAAATCCAAGACCTTCCAAACCATAATAATAATACCCAAAAATATTCAAAATAAGCGAAATGCTATTAAATCCAACAGCAGTTCGCATAAACATTTTCGAATCGCCTTTGGCAATCAAAATATAGCCCATTGACCACGAAACGGCCCGAAACAACATTGCTATTATTCCAAAACAAACCATTGGAATAATGGCGTTGAATTCCGGTGTAAATATAATTTTCACAATCAACGGAATGCACGTTAAAAACAAAATGATTACCGGTGTAATAATCAATATTGAAACAAACGATTGCTGAACAACACTGGTTCTTACTTTTTCATTATCCGTACTAATGAACGCTAATCTTGGAAAATAATCGGTACTCATGACCGTAAAAATTACTCCCACATAGGAATTCAACAAGGTGAAACCGGCATTGTAAAACCCAACTTGTTCTAAACTACCCCATTTTCCAACAAAAATTTGAATCAAATACGTTGATAACAAGGTCAGCAAACCACTTAATGTCAATAAAATACCTAGTCTAATAATACTTTTTCCTTCGGCATTTCCTTGTTCTTTGGAAAACACATTTTTTTCAAATGGTATTTTTTTCGAATAATAAAAAGAAACCAATAGTGAGGCTAAAGAGGCAACTATGATGGTTGGGACAATGGCATCAATCCGGTAATAATAATACAACGGAATTGAAACTAACAACCCCAATCCATTTCCATAAAAATTAGCTTTGGCTAAAAACCGCATTTTTCTTAAACCCTGCAAAACAACCAGCTGGCCAATCATTAATTGCCGGAACAACAAGGTGATCGAAATAAAAACAAAGGTAAAAGTATGATTCGAATTCCCAAAAGTAATTTGGCTCAGCCAACTAGAAAACAGGATCACAAGAACGCATCCTAAAATCCCGGTTAGTACTGCGAGCTTTTTTATAAGTGCTGCTACAGATGCAATCGTACTTAAATTGTCGTTTTTGTAGCTACTGGAAAGGTGTTTTACACCACTGGTTTCAATCCCTAAACCAGTAACACCGCCCACAAGATTCATCGCCGAGTTCAACAAAGAAATAATCCCCATTCCCTCAGGCCCAATAAAAACAGCAATACACTTAGTCCGGATAACCCCAATAATAATCATAAAAAACTGAACACCTCCAAAAAGCGAAGTCGTTTTTACAATGCGATGATATGACGTTTTACTATCGGACACTTTTTAATATGTATTTAAAATTGCAATAATATGACGAACCTCCTCCGGTGTCAAGGCAGGACTTATGGGCAAACTCAAAACTTCTTCATGAATTTTTTCAGTAATTGGAAAGGACAACATATTCCATCCCGCAGTCTCAGAAGAGAAAGCTTTTTGACGGTGGGGCGAAACTGGATAATGGATAACCGTTTGAATTCCGTTTTGACGTAAATATTCTTGTAAATCCGTTCTATCCTGAGTTCGAATGACAAATAAATGAAAGACATGATTGTTTGACAAATCCCAAAATGGAAGTATTATTTTATCGTTTTTTATTTCTGATAAATAGCGATTGGCAATTGTTCTTCGGCGGTCGTTCTCAGCATTTAAAAACGGTAATTTCACATTTAAAAAAGCAGCATGCAATTCGTCTAATCTGGAGTTTATCCCTACATAGTCATTATAATACTTGGTTTCCGATCCGTAATTTCGAAGCGACTGAATAACCCTGGCTAATTCAGAATCATTAGTCGTAACGGCACCGGCATCGCCCAATGCCCCTAGATTTTTCCCAGGATAAAAACTATAGGCTTGGGTTTTTGGCTTTTGGTTTATGGTCTTCGCACTTTCATCTTCAAAGGAAGCCCCGTGAGCCTGAGCCGCATCTTCTACTACTAATAAATTGTTTGCTACAGCAATTTCATTTATTTTCTCCATTTCTGCCAGCTGTCCGTAGAGATGAACCACTAGAATCGCTCCCGTTTTAGAAGTAATTTTTGCTGTAATTAAATCGGGATCCAAGTTATAGGTTTCTAATTTTGGCTCGCTCAGAACCGGAATTAAATCTGCTTGCAAAATAGCGAGAATACTGGCAATGTACGTGTTTGCTGGCACAATGACTTCGTCCCCTTTTTGCAGTTTTCCTAACACGATATAGGCTTTAAAAATGAGCACTAAAGCATCAAAACCATTTCCCGTCCCAATACAGTATTTTGTTCCGCAATAAGCCGCAAAATTGGTTTCAAACTCGCTGACTTCATTCCCTAAAATATACCAACCATTCGCTAAAAACCCTTTTAATTTTTCCTGAAAAGCAGTCTCATAGGGCTTGTTTGTTTTTTTTAAATCTAAAAATGGTATCATACTAGATTCATTTTATAAAAGTCTTGGCCATATACCGTGCAGCCTAATTCTTCTTTTTGTTTCAAAAGTCCGGCATGAAATCCGCTTTCATTAGTATCATTTACAATACCCATATCAAAAAAAAGCATGCCTTGTTTTTTGTATTTTTCTATTAAGGTAATAAATGCAAAATCCAATGCGCGCAACTCCTCGCCTTTTTTAGTGGTAGCTCCGTATTGTGATTTCACCACCGTTTCGGTTTCAAACAGCGTCACTCCGGCAACTATTACATCGTCATAATACACTGAAAATTGTTTGATGTTTTGCGGAAATAATATCTTTAATTTTGTGATTTCTTGCAAGGTATGAACTGGTTTTGCATTGTATTTTTCACGCAATCTTGGTTCTAAAACCAATTCCCAGAAAGAGTCCGGCTCCGCTTCCTCGACAAGTTGCAAGTCGAGTGCTTCCATTTTTCTCAAATGCTTCAATTTACTTTTAGAAACAGTCAGTGGCATTGCTAAATTAATGGCCAAATTCATTTCTTTCTTCTCCAGAAAAGCGCCTTTTTTAAGCAGGAAAAACTCCATTTCAGCATTTCCTTTTGAAAGATAAAAAAAAGGGATTTGTTTCAAATAAAAGGATTGGATGCTATGGTCTTTAAAAAAAGACAAAAGACAGTCTACAAGTTCCGCTACTATTTCTGCTTTTATTATAGCTGAATAAACCAAGCCGCCATAGGTCAAACCCTGATGTGAAAAAATGCTGTTTTCCAGTTTATTAGCTGGCAAAACTGCTACCAGTTTTTGTTTGTCATAAATCAGTACTGAAAAATCTTCAAAGCGATCCTCATGGTATTCCATAAAATCACGGTGAAACAAAAAGGTTGCATTTTTGGCTTGACCAATAAAGGAATTCCAATGGTCATAATCGCTTTTTTGATATCGTTTGACGGTATAATTTTTCACGCTTTGGTTTTAGACTTTGTGAAAGTAATCATTTTTTATTTAGGTTCTAAAGTGGGCAGATACCATTTGAATTTTACGGCCATCAACCGAATTATAATAATAAAAATTGACGTTGTTATGTATAAAATATCCTTATCCAAATTAAATTCCCGAAGCATAAAAAATAGCATTCCGCCCAGAATACAAATCGTGGCGTAAATTTCCCGCCTGAAAATCACCGGAATATCGTTGCATAAAATATCCCGAATAACCCCTCCAAAACAAGCTGTGATCGTTCCTAATGCAATGCATATAACAGGATGCAAACCAATATTTATTCCTTTTTCAAGACCAATTAATGTAAAAACGCCCAGCCCGACGGTATCAAATAAAAACAAAGAAGTGCGCAAACGATCAAATTTTTTCCTGAAAATAATCGACAAAACAAACCCCAAAAAAATCACATACACGTAATTCAGGTCCAGCATCCAGCCCACGGGCGTCCTACCAATCATAACATCTCGTAAGGTTCCCCCGCCAACAGCCGTTACAAACGCAATGATGAACACCCCAAAAGGATCGAGTTTTTTACTCATAGCGGTCAATGCGCCTGACATGGTAAAAGCAATCGTACCGACAAAGTCTAGAAAGTAAAACATTTAGATTGAAATTTTTTAAATATGGAATTTTTACAAAAATAAAGAAAATACTCGTAAAAATAACCAAAGCAACTGGCATTAATGCTGCTATTGCTTCCAAATAAATATTCGGATCAGATTAGAAAACTGGATTTTCTCTGTGTATCTTTGTCGTGTTTAATTAAATAGAGGAAAGCCTTGAAACAAATTACTTCGATACAAAATCCGCACATAAAATCCTTAGTGCAATTGCAGGAAAAAGCAAAAGCGCGCAAACAATCCGGTACTTTTTTGATAGAGGGAAAACGGGAAATTTCAATTGCCATCAAAGGCGGTTACGAAATAGAAACTTTATTGTTTTTACCTGAACTTTGTTCCGAAACTGAAGCGCATCAATTTTCTGAAAATGCAGAATTGATCGAAATCAACAAAGAAGTCTACCAGAAACTGGCTTATCGCGATACCACCGAGGGTATTTTGGCTATAGCCAAAACCAAATCATTGCGATTATCCGATTTAGAATTATCCGAAAACCCATTGATTCTAGTTGCTGAAGCACCTGAAAAACCGGGAAACATTGGCGCTTTGTTGCGCACTGCGGATGCTGCTAATCTGGATGCCGTGATTATTGCCAACCCAAAAAGCGATTTATACAACCCAAATATTGTGCGTTCCAGCGTAGGTTGTTTGTTTACCAACCAAATTGCAACCGGAACTACAGCAGAAATTATTGCTTTTTTGAAGGAACGAAAAATCAATTTTTATTGTGCAACGCTACAAAACTCCACTTCCTATCATACCCAAGATTACACCACACCAACGGCTTTAGTAGTAGGAACAGAGGCAACTGGCTTGACAGCAGCATGGCGAGAAGAAGCCACGCGCAATATTATTATTCCAATGCAGGGCGAAATCGATTCTATGAATGTTTCCGTTGCTGCAGCCATCTTGATCTTTGAAGCCAAAAGACAACGGGGATTTTAGACTGAAGATGAATGCTTTTTTGATAGGAGATTTCAAAATTTTCATTGGCACACCTAAAGACAATTGGTTTAGAGAAGTACAACTTTCAAGTAAAAGAGAAATTTTATTTTGCTTCCAAACGTTCCCACAACTTTATGGTGCTATTTTTTCTGCAAAGACAGTAATTGTGTGGTAAAATGGAATAATACCTATTTTCATGCTGATGTGTATTTATTTTTAGAATGTGGGGCAATTGAAAAGCAGTCTGAATCACAATAAAACCCATTTCCGGACGGACTGATTTCAGTTATGACTTTCAAAATTTAGCGTTTAAAAAAATCCTGTAATATCGTGCTTAAATAAAATTGCATATCTGCTAACTTATTGCTATTTTTAAGAAATGAACCATGCCGTTATGATCGAAATAGATTTAGAAAAAGAAAATAAAGCTATTGCTCAGGAGTACAAAGAGTTACTTCGAATAAGCTACCAAACCTTGAGTGATGAGGACAAAAAACTCATCCGGAAAGCCTTTGATGTATCTGTAGAAGCCCATAAAGAGCAACGCAGAAAGTCCGGTGAAGCCTATATTTTTCATCCTATCGCTGTAGCAAAAATTGTTGCTTCAGAAATAGGTTTGGGAGCAACCTCTATTGCAGCTGCATTATTGCACGATGTGGTCGAGGATACACCCACTACAATTCAGGACATCGAGCGCTTATTTAATCCTAAAGTAGCCCAAATTGTTGAAGGATTAACAAAAATATCTATGGTGCAAAGAGACCTGAACGTTTCAATGCAAGCCGAAAATTTTCGCAAGATGATTTTGACACTAAATGATGATGTGCGCGTAATCCTGATTAAACTTGCTGATCGCCTGCACAACATGCAAACCATGGATTCGATGCAAGAGGACAAGCAGACTAAAATTGCATCTGAAACCTTGTACATTTATGCGCCACTGGCCCATCGATTGGGTTTGTACAATATCAAGACAAAACTGGAAGATTTAGGATTAAAATATACGGAACCAGCAGTATACAATGAAATCGTAAGTAAAATAAAAGAAACTAAAGAGGAGCAGGATGCGTATATTGAGGCTATTTCAAATATTTTAAAAACATCCTTAGATACTGAAGGAATTGATTATATCATAAAAGGCCGTCCAAAATCAATCTACTCCATCCGGAGAAAGATGCAGGCTCAAAATGTAAGTTTTGACGAAGTGTATGATAAATTTGCACTCCGAATTGTTTACAAATCAACTCCCCATGACGAAAAATTCATCGCTTGGAAAATATACTCCATTGTAACGGACCACTACAGGCCCAGCCCGAGTAGGTTGCGCGATTGGATTTCGTCTCCAAAATCTACTGGCTACGAAGCCTTGCATATTACCGTAATGGGACCCAAAGGGCGCTGGATTGAAGTTCAGGTACGCAGCGAACGCATGGATGAAATTGCCGAAAAAGGATATGCTGCGCACTACAAATATAAAAATGGCGCTACCGAAGAAAGTGGTTTGGATGTCTGGCTCAATTTACTAAAAGAAGCCTTAGAGAATTCTGAGACAAATGCAGTAAATTTTGTGGAGGATTTCAAGATGAATTTATATTCAAAAGAAATTTTTGTTTTTACCCCAAAGGGAGAAATAAAATCCTTGCCCAAAGGTGCTACATCGCTTGATTTTGCTTTCAGCATTCACTCCGAAATAGGCATTCGCACCAGGGGAACACGTGTAAACGGAAAATTAGTCCCGTTGAATTTTGAATTAAAAAGTGGTGATCAAATTGAAGTAATCACGTCACAACATCAAAAACCAACGATCAACTGGCTGGATTATGTGACCACTTCAAGAGCCAAAACTAAGATAAAAAATGTTTTAAACGAGAACACCAAGAAAATTGGAGAAGAAGGAAAAGAACTGCTGACGCGTAAACTAAAGCATTTAAAAATAACTTTAAATGAATCTGTTGTAAATGAGCTAGTCAATTTTTTTAAGTTAAAAACAAGCTTAGATTTATTTTACAGAGTCGGGATTGGCGCTATAGAAAACCAACAACTCAAAGATTATGCCGCCCAAAAAAGCAATACTTTTATTAATTTTTTCAAGAATAAAATAAAACGAACCGCTAGCACAGCTGATGAGGACATTCATAAACCAATAATAAGCAGCAATTAT
This sequence comes from Flavobacterium sp. GSP6, assembly GCF_003984855.1. Taxonomy (NCBI): domain Bacteria; kingdom Pseudomonadati; phylum Bacteroidota; class Flavobacteriia; order Flavobacteriales; family Flavobacteriaceae; genus Flavobacterium; species Flavobacterium sp. GSP6. The sequence goes on along the minus strand of NZ_RYDO01000004.1, from coordinate 112,201 downwards.
GACATGCTCGTATTTGGCAAAGAACATGACAAACTGGATTATAAATTATCCCCGTGTTGCAACCCAATTCCCGGGGATGACGTGTTTGGGTTTGTCACGATAAACGAAGGGATAAAAGTGCATAAAAAAGATTGCCCAAACGCGATTGGAATGCAATCCAACTATGCCTACCGGATCATGACGGCCAAATGGATTGACTCTTCCCAAGAAGAATTCAAAGCCATCATAAACATAACCGGAATGGATGTTTTAGGACTTACCAACCAGCTGACAAAAGTGATATCGAATAATATGCATGTGAACATCCAGAGTATTTCTTTGAGCACAGAGGCAGGTATCTTTCATGGGCAGGTGGCCGTAATTGTTCAGAACAATACAATCTTAAAAAAATTAATCAATAATATCAAAAAGATTGATGGAATAGATAAGGTAACCCGAGTTTATAAAACCTAGAAAAGTTGCTGGTTTTTTACATAATGTAGCTTTTCATACCTGAAACGGAACAAACTTGAAACTAAACAAACCGGAAATTTTAATCTTTAAACTAAAAAATTTATCTTTGCCAGCATATGACACTCATTTCCACAGATAACAACAAGAATCAAGAAATTGTAAAAAATGTTTTCACAATGTATCTTGAAAAAAAAGGACATCGCAAAACGCCTGAACGTTATGCTATTCTTCAGGAAATTTACGATAGTGAAGAACATTTTGACGTAGAGAATCTCTACATCAAAATGAAAAATAAAAACTATCGGGTTAGTAGGGCAACCCTTTACAATACGATCGAATTATTATTGGACTGTGCTTTAGTGCGCAAACACCAATTTGGACAGAATCAGGCACATTACGAAAAATCATATTTTGACAAACAGCACGATCACATTATCATGACTGATACCGGTGAAGTAATCGAGTTTTGTGACCCTAGAATCCAAAGCATCAAAAAAACAATTGAGGAAATTTTCGATATAGAAATTACAAATCACTCCTTATACCTTTACGGTGTAAAAAAGGAAAAGAATACTCTGGACGAACAAGATCGTTCCTAAATATAAAAATTAACTACAAATAACATATAGAATGACGGTAGATTTATTACTAGGGTTGCAATGGGGAGATGAAGGAAAAGGAAAAATTGTGGATGTTCTTACTTCGAAATATGACATTATTGCACGTTTTCAAGGAGGTCCAAATGCAGGACACACTTTAGAATTTGATGGAATAAAACATGTTCTTAGAACTATTCCTTCCGGTATTTTTCATAAAACTGCTGTAAACATCATTGGAAACGGAGTTGTAATTGATCCTGTAGTTTTTCAAAAAGAAATTGAAGGCCTTGAAAAATTTAATTTAGACATCAAAAACAAATTAATCATTTCAAGAAAAGCGCATTTAATTTTGCCAACGCACCGCTTGTTAGATGCCGCATCAGAAGCATCTAAAGGAAAAGCAAAAATTGGTTCTACTTTAAAAGGAATTGGCCCTACTTATATGGACAAAACCGGAAGAAACGGAATCCGTGTGGGTGATATTGAATTAGAAGATTTTACAGATCGTTACAGAGCTTTGGCTGACAAGCACGAAGCCATGATAAAATTCTATGATGTTGCGATACAATACAATTTAGAAGAATTAGAAAAAGAATTTTTTGAAGCTATCGAAGAGCTAAAAAAATTAGACTTTATTGATAGCGAAGAATATTTACACCAAGCGCAAAAAGCAGGTAAATCAATATTATGTGAAGGAGCCCAAGGTTCGTTATTAGATGTTGATTTTGGAACCTATCCATTTGTGACTTCCTCTAATACAACTGCCGCAGGCGCTTGTACTGGTTTAGGGATTGCTCCAAATAAAATCAAGGAAGTATACGGAATCTTCAAAGCCTATGTAACACGCGTTGGAAGTGGCCCGTTCCCTACTGAACTTTTTGACGAAGATGGTGCAACTATGGCCCGTGTTGGAAATGAATTTGGATCAGTAACCGGAAGACAAAGACGTTGTGGCTGGTTAGACTTAGTAGCACTGAAATATGCGGTTCAGGTGAATGGTGTAACCCAACTGATGATGATGAAAGGGGATGTCCTTTCAGGATTTGAAACGTTGAAAGTATGTACGGAATACAATTATAAAGGAGAAAATATTTCACATTTCCCATACAACATTGAACCGGAAAATGTAACTCCAGTGTATCAGGATTTCAAAGGATGGAAACAAGATTTGACTGGTATGACCACATATGATGAGTTACCAATCGAATTAAAAGAATACATTGAATTCATCGAAAAAGAAGTAGAAGTGCCTATCAAAATTGTTTCTGTAGGTCCAGACAGAAAGCAAACGATTCTGAAATAAGATTATGAAACGTCCCGATAAATCGGGACGTTTTTTTTAGTGTAAAAATCAATTCCTACGAATGAAAAACCCAACCATTAAAATACAAAAAACCGAATTGCTCTCAGACAATTGGTACCTTTTAAACAAAGTCACTTTTGACTATCAAAAAAAAGACGACTCCTGGATTACCCAAAAAAGAGAAGTCTATGATAGAGGAAACGGAGCCGCCATTTTGCTTTATAACACTTTACAAAAAACCGTTATTCTTACACGTCAGTTTCGCTTGCCAACCTATCTTAACGGGAATGAAACCGGCATGATGATTGAGGTTTGTGCCGGCCTTTTGGATCAAGACAATCCGGAGCAATGCATCATTAGAGAAACCGAAGAAGAAACAGGATATCGTATTTCTACAGTCAAAAAAGTCATGGAAACATATATGTCGCCAGGAGCTGTAACTGAAATATTGTATTTATTTGTTGGCGAGTACGATGAATCTATGAAAGTAAGTGACGGTGGCGGAGTAGCACATGAGGAAGAAAATATAGATGTGATTGAAATGTCTTTTGAAGAAGCGTATGCCATGATTGAATCTGGTCAAATGCAGGATGCCAAGACTATTATGTTACTACAGTATGCTAAAATTCATAATTTGGTTTAATGAGTAATCCCACTAAAGGAGTTCTATTTGCCTTATTTGCTACCTTGTTATGGTCCGTTAATATGGTCATCGCCAGTGGCATAAAAGACCACATTCCTCCTATAGGACTGGCCTTTTGGCGCTGGACAATTGCATGTCTCGTTTTGGCTCCATTTGCTTTAAAAAGCACTATCAAAAATTTCACAATTGTAAAAAAACACCTCCGGTATCTTGTGTTTACGGCGGTATTGGGAATCACTATTTTCAACACGTTAATTTACATTGCAGGAAAAACAACGAGTGCTGTGAATTTATCGCTAATCGCCATTTCGATTCCGTTATTTATTGTTGTAATCTCCAGAATTATTTTTAAAGAGACCGTTTCTAATCTGAAAATCATAGGAATTGTAACTATAATCACAGGGGTTCTAGTGCTAATTACCAAAGGTTCGCTTCAGGCCTTGCTAAAAATCAACTTTACCATTGGGGATTTATTGATGCTTGTGGCTTGCTTCTTTTTTGCGTATTACACTATTTTAGTGCGTAAAAAACCACCTGAATTAACACCAAAAGTATTTTTGTTTAGTGTTTTTGTAATAGGCACACTGCTCCTTTTTCCTTTTTATCTTTGTGAACATTTGTTTTACAAAAAAGTTGTTTTTGACACTAAAACGATTCTGATTACCACCTATGTTGGCATTTTTGCTTCGCTGGTTTCTTTCTATTTGTGGAACGAAGCCATACGATTGATAGGCACATCGAAAACAGCTCTAATCTATTATTTAATCCCAATATTCAGCGGTATTCTTGCTTACTTTTTCCTAAATCAAGCAATTGGATTGATACAAATTATTAGTATGGGCATCATTGTTTCTGGTTTATTAATTACCAATAAGAAGTAATTTTTAATTTTTGACAAAATAGAAAAGCAGAATGAATTTATTTTCATTCTGCTTTCATGTTTATACGGTTTTCTAAAAAACATTATTTATTGGGCTGCGGAGTCATTCGCAAATACGGTTTAACCCTTTCGTAGCCTTTTGGAAATTTAGTCGGGATATCTTCATCTTTAACCGCAGGCGAAATTACAACACTGTCTCCATCTTTCCAGTTGGCCGGTGTGGCCACGCTGTAATTAGCTGTCAATTGCAGACTATCGATGACACGCAATAATTCATCAAAATTTCTACCGGTTGATGCCGGATAGGTCAATGTCAATTTTATTTTTTTGTCTGGTCCTATTATAAAAACGGAACGAACGGTGAAACTCTCACTTGCATTGGGATGAATCATGTCATATAGTTCCGCGATATGCTTGTCTTCATCGGTTATTATAGGGAAATCTACAGTAGTATTTTGAGTTTCATTGATGTCTTTAATCCATTCCATGTGTGAATCGACGCTATCTACACTCAATGCGATTACCTTGACATTTCGTTTTTTAAATTCAGGATAATACAGTGCTGCTGTTCCTAACTCAGTGGTACAAACCGGTGTAAAATCAGCGGGATGTGAGAACAAAATACCCCAGGAATCTCCCAGCCATTGATGAAATTCTATTTTTCCTTGTGACGTTTCTGCTTCAAAATCAGGAGCAATATCGCCTAATCGTACTGTTGCCATACTTGTTTATTTTAATAATTAGTAACACTGTAAGGTATTGAAATAAACACACTATAGAGGGAAAACAACTCTTAAAATTCTACTAATTTTTATAAAAACCAGAACGAAGCCCTTTAAAAAATAATGCCATTAGGAAACCAAATACCTAGAGCTCTGATCGCAACAGCATCTCCCGATTTAGAAAAACGAGGCTTTTTCAGCTGTAGTTTTTATTACCTTGGAATACAAGTACAGAGCAGGATACGAGCGAAGCGAACTGACGAAGTAAATATAGCTACGAAAAAGTATTATTTTTTCTTTAAATTAGGCAAAAAGAAAGCAATAATTCCGATCAGCGGCAAATAGGCACACAGGTAATAGACATAAGTGATGCTGGTGTGATCTGCTAGATTTCCGAGTAAAGCAGAGCCTAAACCTCCCATTCCGAAGGCGAAACCATAGAAAAGTCCAGAAACCATTCCGAGTTTTTTAGGCAGTAATTCCTGTGCAAAAACCAGAATAGCCGGAAAGGCTGAGGACATTATAGTTCCAATGAGGACGGAAAGGACTCCGGTCCAAAATAAATCGACAAACGGCAACAGTAAGGTAAAAGGCGCGGCTCCCAAGACAGAGAACCAAATGACGTATTTCCTGCCGTATTTATCGCCCAAAGGCCCACCAATTAAAGTTCCTATTGCGCAAGAAGCTAAAAACAAAACCAAGTGAAACTGGGCATCCTGCACTGATAATCCAAATTTTTCGATTAAATAAAAGGTGAAATAACTGGACATGCTGGCCATGTAAAAGAATTTTGAAAATATCAAAACCATCAAAATTCCCACGGAGATTGCGATCGTTTTTTGAGACAAATTAGGCAAATTGATTACCGTTTTTTTAGCGCTCCTTAAACTCAAATGATTTTGATACCACAGGGCAATCCTACTCAAAACAACCAATCCGATAAGGGCGACGGAGACGAACCAAATGATGTGATATTGGGAATTAGGAACCACAATTAAGGCAACCAGTAAAGGCCCGATTGCTGTTCCTGCATTGCCCCCCAACTGAAAAATGGATTGTGCCAAACCCCGTTTTCCTCCAGAGGCCAAAAAGGAGATTCGGGATGCTTCAGGATGAAAAATAGACGAACCGATCCCGACCAATACAACCGACACTATGATCATTGAAAAACTGGACGCATAGGACAAACCCACAATTCCGGATAAGGTAAAAAGCATTCCGAAAATTTGGGAAAAAGGTTTTGGTCTTTTGTCCGTGTAGAGTCCCACGATCGGCTGCAAAATGGAAGCCGCTAATTGATAGGCCAAGGTAATTAACCCGATTTGGGTGAAGGTTAAATTAAAATTTTCTTTTAAAATAGGGTACGCGGCCGGAATAACGGCCTGTAATAAATCATTGAGCAAATGAGCAAATGCAATAGAAAACAGGACAGGATACACGGTTTGCTGTGCAATAACGGCAGTGTCAATTTGTGTTGCATTATCAGAAGATGAATTCATATTTTTTAATAAAACTGTATTATTAACGCGAATAAGGAGTAGCAAAAAGCAGCCTAAACCGTTAAATTAATTAAAAACAAAAGACTGAAAGCCATACTATTTAAGATGCTTTTGACTCCTTTTTGACCTAGCTGTATACTCTGAATAAGGTGCTAAAATTAGTTAAAAATTGCGTTTTAATCCGTAAAAAAGATGGAAAAAAATTAAAACAAGCACGATTTGTTATTACAGTAAATTAAAATCCTGTTTAGGTATTTATAAAAATTATTACGCCTCTCTTTGTAGAAATTCAGTACTGCCTTGCCTATTTTTTTTTTACAAAAAAAGCAGAAAAAATACATTTTTACGCGTTTAAACGGTGATAATAGCTTTTAAACGGTAAAAAAAGAGTGTTTTACTGAAAAATATTTTATATTTGAACAGTTAAATTATAGTGTAAAAGTCTTAATTGAATGAGGATTAAAATTCATTAATAACGATAATTAGTCTCTTGTACCATACCAGTTTACAATTATAACCACGATAATTCATACATTTCCTAAACATGAAAAGAACTTTACTTTTTACAAAAACAACCTGTTTTACTATAGCGCTTTTATGTCTTGTTTTTTTAGGATATTCACAGACCAAAACCATACATTACGAAAATTTTGACGCTAATAATGGAGGCTGGACATCAAGCACTGAATCAGGGAGAAATGGATCATGGTCCTATAACGCAAATCCTATAATTGGCGAAGGAAGTTACTGGAGCATAAATAATTACAACGATTATGGAATTAATTATTTAACAAGATTAACGAGTCCTGTAATTTCAACTAGCGGTTTTAATAATGTTAAATTCTATATTGATATTCGTTATAAAACAGAAGTCAACTGGGATGGTATGAATATAGAATACACTACTGACCCACTTGGATTAACAGGATGGGTCAGATTAGGAAACTCTAGTAATGTAAATAATTGGTATAATGACAATGATGTTAATGGTATAGGTAATAATGTTCATGGATGGTCTGGAATAAATACTGAAGTAGAGCAAAGTCCATCTAAATTTATAGAAGCCTCGATATCTGGTAGTGATGTCGCTGGATTAAATAATGCTACCTCTTTACGATTTAGAATTAATTTTGGATCAGATAATAATCGTAACGATGACGGAGTAGCTATTGACAATGTCATAATTAAAGGAGAACATATTACTGCACCAGCAAATCCAGCGATAGGGCCTGGTAATATAAACGGAAATCTTAAACTTTGGTTAAAAGCAAATGTAGGGACAAACTCAACAACTGATAACAGTACAGTAACCTCATGGTCAGACCAAGCCTATGACAATAGTGCAAACGGTTATGGTACTTTTGCTCCTAAATACAGAAACGATGCGAGTCGAAACATTAATTTTAATCCTGTTGTAGATTTTAGTCGAAGTGGAAGTAATGTTTTAAAAGGAAAGGGAGGCTATTGGTCTACGGATTATTATGTTGTAGTAAAAACAAACGGTAATTCCGATAAATCAACAAATAATTCACAAGAAATAATATCTGGAAGGATAACAACTGAAAATTTTGGGCAAGATGGAACTGGACTGGGATTAGGAAGAATTTCCTCTCGATTTAATAGTGACAATTTAATATCCCACATGATTGGAACCTATTCAGTGTCCAGTAATCCAGACTCTTATGGTCGAAGTTATGCACCACCTTCTCCTACAAATACTGTTGGAGGAACCGTAATGATTTTAAATATCAAATCAAATACCTCAGTAACTCCAAACGTTACTGAAATTTATTTGAATGGTAAAAAAATTGATACTCATACAGCTACAACTGGGACAAGTGGTACAGGAACTCCGTTAACTTTTTCGGATTTTAACAATTCTGTTTATCAATTAGGAGTCGGTAGATTTACTCTTAATGGTTTTTTAGTAGGAGGAGTTTTATTTAACACCTATCTAGATGGTAGAATAACAGAGGTAGCAAGTTATTCGACCGCCAGAACTGAGCTTGAGCAACAAAAAATACAATCTTATTTGGGAATTAAGAATGGAGTAACCTTACACGCAAGCGGAAGTACGACAGCAGATAATTTTGGAGATGTAAACTACATCGATTCCAATGGAGATCCTATTTGGGATGTTGCAGCTAATACAGGTTTTAATTATGACATAGCTGGAATAGGAAGAGATGATAATACTGTACTAATACAAAAGCAATCTAAAAGTGAAAATCCTAATACAGTTTTAACTATTGGGCTTGGTGATATAACAAGCACCAATAGTAATAATCCAAATAATTTTGGAGGAGATAGAAACTATCTGATGTGGGGTTCCAACAATGGCACAATGTCAAACTCTGGAATCAACTTAAACATTAATCTTGGACCAACAACCATTTCTACTAGTACTGAGGTAGTCAACAGGAAATGGAAAGTAGTAGAAAAAACAGGAATAGACGTAGGCACCGTTCGTGTCAACATTCCAGCGGCGACATTCTTAAGCGGATTACCTGCTTTAGGCCCAACAGACGCATACGTAATGGTTGTGGCTACCAATTCAGCTTTTACAACAGGACTTGAAACTGTTTTCATGTCAACAGCGAGTGGCAATCAAACCTGTTTATATGATTTTGATGGAACTAAATACATCACTTTTGGTGTGGCACATAGAGCCACAAAACCGTTACATATAACACTCGATGGGCTTGACGATTTTGTAAGAATTGGCAATAGCAACGAACTACCTGCTGCATTTTCTTTTATGACCTGGATACAACCAAATGGCAATAATACTTTAGCAAATGAACGAACTATTTTATCAAAAAAATCCGCTGCTGGAAATGGATATCAAATAGTTTTACAAAACGACAATAGAGTTAGGTTTGAATGGTACAATGGGTCAGCTGTTTTAAGTACCGCTATCACAAATACCATTTTACCAAATGCAAAATGGCATAATATAGCATATACCCATACTTCCAATACATTATCTATTTATATTGATGGTGTTTTTGAAAAAACAGTGACAATGACCGGAAATCCTGGTACATCAACAGGGACTTTCAGTATTGGTGGCCAGTACATAACTAAAAACGCCATTAATAACCTCTTTAAAGGTGATATAGACGAACTCAGAATGTGGAATCGAGTACTTACCGCAACAGAGATTCAATTTATTATGAACCAAGAAATAGTACAAAGTAATACCGGAACAATTGGAACTATTATTCCTTCTACAATTACTAAAAACGATACTAATACCTTACTTTGGAATAATTTAATTGCTTATTACTCTATGAACTCTTACATAGGAACACATCTTGACGATGATTCAGTAAATGTGAACAGAGGAAGTTTAGTAATTCCTGATAAAATATCAATCAATGTACAAAATGCTCCGATGCCATACATTAGTGATAGTAATGGGTTATGGCAAACTCCAACAACATGGAAAAATGGAGGAAATCAAGATGTACCATATAGTTTATCTATTATCAACAATACTACTCCCATAGATTGGAATATTGTAAAAACAACCCACATTATTACTTCTCCAGGAAATAAAACCGTTTTAGGATTATTTGTTAACAGCAATACTTTAAGTGCAACTAACAATTCCAAAATAGAAGTCTCCCATTATCTAAAACTCGATGGAAAAATAGACTTAGTAGGCAGATCCCAATTGGTACAAAAACTAGGCAGTGACTTAGATGCAACAAGTGCAGGATCCATAGAAAGAGACCAGCAAGGCCAAGGCAATAAATTCAATTTTAACTATTGGAGTGCTCCGGTGGGTCGAATTAACGATACTACCAATAATTTTACTGTAGCTGAAGTCTTAAGGGACGGAACAAATCCTGCAGTTCCAGGAACGATAACTTGGATTAATGGTTATGACGGCGCTACGACTCCATTTAGTTTAGCACGCTACTGGATTTATAAATTTGACAGCAACCTGAATACCTCTGATTATGCTAATTGGACTCAAATAGAAGAAACAGGCACACTTCAAGCAGGAAAAGGATTCACCTTGAAAGGACCGGGAACTTCAGGAACACAAAACCTTACCTTTTCAGGAAAACCAAATAATGGTACTATAACAAATACCGTTGGTTCTGATCAGTTATTACTGGTAGGCAATCCGTATCCTTCAGCATTGGACGCTGATCAATTTATAATGGATAATATTAATTCTATTGAAACGTCAACAACTAATCCGGCAATTGATGGCGCCTTGTATTTCTGGGAACATTATTCGACCAACAATTCGCATGATTTAACGGCGTATCAAGGTGGTTATGGCATTAGAAACTTATCCGGTGGAGTCGCTCCAAGTGCTACAGGAGTCGATTTCATAAGTGGTACTGGATCATCCTCAAAATTAGATCCAAAAAGATACATTCCCGTAGGACAAGGATTTTTTGTAATTGGAAAAATTGGATCTGGTGGTACCGTAACTTTTAATAATAATCAAAGAGATTTTGTTAAAGAAGATTCTCTCGGTCTTTCGCAGACAATCTATAGAATCTCTAAAACACCTAAAGATTCAAATCATTGGACTGACAACAGCAATGCTCGAATTGAGAACGACACGCACAAAAAAATACGTCTCGGATTTAATGTTATCGACAAAACTTTTCACAGACAGGTACTTCTAGCCTTTATGGAGGAAAAAGCGAACACAGAAATGAATGATGGCTATGATGCCTATAACATTGATGATTATCCTAGTGATATGTATTTATTGAATGGCGAAAATAAATTAGCCATACAAGGAGAAGGTTATTTTAATCAAGAGGCCTCCTTCCCTATTGGGGTTCAAACAGAGGCTGCTGGAAAAGTATCGTTTGGTATTGATGCCTTAGAAAACTTTGATGAAAACCAAAATATCTTTATTTACGATAAAGAAACTGATACTTACAATAGCCTAAAAAACAAACTTTATGAGGTAACACTTCCCGAAGGATATGTTACGAATCGTTTCTCTTTGCGATTTACTGACAAAAGTCTTGCGGTACAAAACCCAGTATATGATAGCGCAATTACTGTATTCTTTACCCGTTCTAATAATGTTTTGAATATTGCAAATAGTGCAAATGACAACACCGTTCTTTCTGTTTCTCTTTTCAATATTCAAGGGAAATTAATGGATGAATGGAAGGTTGTGGACAAAGAACAAACCAATATGAAAATCCAGATTCAAGATAACGCAGCTGCAGTGTATATTGTAAAACTGAAAACGTCCAAAGGAAGCATCAGCAAAAAAATTATCGTAAAATAAGTTCCTACCCATTTGTAATTTAGCACCAATAAATTGATTTTTTCATTCCAATAAAATAACCCGTAATTGACCGCAAAATCCATTCAATCTATGGGTACTCCTTTTTATATTTTTTTGATTCCATTCTTTTGTATTGCAGGCTAAGTCAAAAATAACCACAATTTCATTTTTTAGCATGGGCCCTATTGATAATTCTGTAAAATGACAGTTGCTAAAAAACAAAAGGACTCTCGACTAAGTGGACTATATTTACAAAAGAGAACTATTCCTAAAAAAGTTAGCATCGAATCACATTAATTTTCAGCATTTTTTTTAAAAATTAAAATAAAAATTCCGGGTAATTCGGGTAATTCGTGGCTGGAATAATTAAGTGGTATAATTACGGACGGTCCTGTATAATAATCTTATTAATGGCAGAAGAGCAAAACTTATTTAGAGAAATACTTAAAAAGTATATTTATAAAAAATAAAACTTACCTTATATTTTTAATAGTACTCTGAATTTTAAAATTGATTTGAATTATTATCTATATTTGGACTGATATCCAAAGTAAATAAACCAATTTTAAAATTTATAACATGAAAAAAATACTAACATTTGTTGCAATTGCATTCTTCACTACTGCTCTTAGTGCGCAAGAAGTAAAAGCTGTCGCAAAAGCTAAAAAAGAATCCTGTTGTGCCAAAAAAGACTCCAAAGCAATGACTGCCGCAGAAGTTGAAACATGCAAAACAAAATGCAAAGCCGAAGGAAAAAAGTGTGCGGCAACAATGGCAAAAGCCAGCGGAAAAAAATGCTAAACTAAAACCTTCCATTTTCACTTTATAAAAAACGACGCTTATTTCAGCGCCGTTTTTCTTTTTAACCAGAAAAAAAATGTTCAACCCCGTTGGGGATAAATCATCGACATTCGTTAACCATAGCTTAAACTCCTTTCGAATCCCAGCACGTTAAAATTGATTTCATTTGTAGCAACTACTACAGCATGAAAACAACACTACTACTATTATCCGATACGGAATTACAAACAAGATTGCAGCACCAGGATCAGCTTGCCTTTGGCATCTTATTTGACCGTTATTGGAAAAGATTGTATACCTATGCTTTTAAAATCTACAAAGAGGAAGCCATTTGCGAAGATATTGTTCAGGAAATATTTATTAGTCTCTGGGAAAAATCAGCCAATACATCTATTGAAAATTTAGAAGGTTATTTACTCCGAGCCGTCAAATACAAAGTTGCCAATCACATTCGGGATTTAAAATTTGATTCCGGGCATCTTGAAATACTCCAAAACATCCCGAATCCTTCCGGAACCGACAAGCATTTAGTATACCAAGAATTTGAATCCGAAATTTTTAAGCAAATAAAGAAACTCCCTCCCAGAAGCCAAGAAGTCATAATCCTGAGCCGATTGGAACATTACACCAATATTGAAATTGCCCAAAAATTAAACATTTCAGTCCGCACCGTAGAAAAGCACATCAGTGATGGATTGAAATTGCTTAAAATGAAGATTGACCCCTGCCAATTCTCGATTTTTATTACGGGAATGTTGCTGCAATGTTAATCCACGCCCACTTCTGTTACCAAATCTTTAAGACTGAATTTCCCACTACGTAAAAACAATACCAGCGGGTACTTATAGTAAAAAGACCCGTTTTGCAAAAAGAAGACTTCCTCACATTAGCCCAAAAATATGTTCAAAATAAATGCACCCTATCCGAAAAAGAGGCTGTAGAAACCTTCTTCTTTAAACAAACAGAGAAAGAACAAAACATCATAATCTTTTCTTTAACCCAAGAGAAAAGAAATGCAATCCTACATAAAATAAATACTACCATTAACAAGCCCAAAGGAAAGCAGCAAAAACGCTATTCGAATATAGGCAAAATAGCTGCCATTGCACTTCTTTTTATCGGAATTTCTTTCGTAATAACCCAATCTACCAGTACAAATCGCATCACACAATCCGCTGCCAAAGGGGAAATAAAAACACTCTTTTTGCCTGATGGCAGTCAGCTGGTTTTAAATGGCAACAGCAGCGTTACTTACGCAACCAATTTCAAAAACAACCGAAAACTAGACCTTAAAGGAGAAGCTTATTTCAAAGTAGTTCGCAATCCAAAAAGTCCTTTTACAGTAGAAACCCCTCAATTCAAAATCAAAGTTTTAGGAACTTCTTTTACCATTAGCGCGTATGAAAATTATCCCAATACCATCCGTGTGCTATCCGGAAAAGTAACCGTGAATTCTAAAGAAAACCCCAATCACAACGTATTGCTAACTAAAAATCAACAACTGCGTTTTCATACATCACAGCTTCCACTGCTCACAAACAATACCCGGGAAGATTTCTTGGCTTGGACTAAAAATATTATAGTGCTCGAAAATACAAGCCTTGGCGAAACAGCCGCAATTTTGAGAAATAAATTTAATGTCACCATTCTTTTTGAGCATCCGGAATTAGAGCAACTTCGGATTACCGGAAAATTTAAAAACGAAAATATCACTACTATCCTCAACAGTATTGCCGAGGTAAAACAATTAGAAATTCACGTTCAAAACCAAAACACCATTTTTATACGAGAAAAACCAAAGAAGTAAATGCTGGAATTCGCTATTAAAACCAATACTTAAGTGGCATTCGAATTGAGATCCCATTAAAACAAAATAAATATTTAAAACCTATTAAAATGAATTTGAAAATCCAATTTCTTTTTTCCCTAAAATTAAAAAAATACCTGTACCTGTTCAGTTTCCTCTTCATATTTTCTGAAATGGCTGCAATGCCTTATACAACTATAACTACCGAGGAGAAAAACTTCTCTATCGACATCAAAGAAATCCAAATCAGGGAAGTCTTTGATATCTTAGAAAAAAAGACTCCTTACACCTTTGTTTTTGACCAAGCAATCGCCTCTTCAAAACAACGTTTGACTTTAGTGGTAAACAAGGAAAGCATACATACTATTTTAAATAAAATTACCGCCCAAACTGGCTTTCAATTTCGCCGCATCAACAATACCATTTCTGTAACCAAATCTCCTTCAATTCAGCAGCTCACACGCGGCACAGTAAATGATTCTCAAGGCTTGCCTTTACCTGGAGCAAGCGTTTTAGAAAAAGGAACTACAAACAGCACCACAACTGATTTTGACGGAAAATTTAGTCTGACCACCTCCACGGCTAATGCGATTTTAGTAGTTTCCTATATGGGTTTTGATGACAAAGAAGTATCCGCAAATAATTCTGCGCCACTGGTAATCCGCTTAACAGCGAACACTAATGCGCTGAACGAGGTTGTGGTAACTGCTTTAGGAATTAAAAGACAGGAAAAACAATTGGGTTTTTCGCAACAAACCATCAATGCTGATAATCTGGCACAAACTGCTCCAAATAACTGGTCTTCAGGCCTAAAAGGAAAAGTGGCCGGTTTAAATATCGTTTCCTCAGGATCCGGGCCTCTAAATTCCCAACAAATTACCTTAAGAGGAAATAATTCGTTGAATCCCAATGGGAATAATGCCTTAATTATTGTAGATGGTGTTCCCCTAAACAGTAAAATAACCAGCTCAGGATCTGACAGTGCGTATATGGGCCGCGATTCTCCAGTTGATTTTGGTAACGGTATTTCAGACCTTAACCTTGATGATATCGAAAACGTAACAGTCTTAAAAGGACCCGGAGCCACTGCACTTTATGGAAGTCGTGCCGCAAATGGTGCGTTAATTATCACTACCAAATCCGGTAAAAAGAACAAAGGCCTTGGGATTAGCTATAATACAGGAGTCACTTTTGACGTCATTCAACGTTGGCCAGATTACCAATATGAATATGGTCAGGGTACCGGCAAATCATTTGATCGAAATGGAAATCCGTATTATTCCTATTTAAGTTCTGCCGATGGAAACAATACGGGTTCCACCAGTAGCGCCTGGGGACCAAAATTTGACGGACAATCCTATTTTCAATACGATCCCGTAACGCAGACTCAAGGAACCGAAAGAACACCTTGGACTCCCTACAAGAATAATATTAAAGATTTCTGGCGTACCGGAATTACTATAAACAACAACCTCACGCTTCAAGGCGGGGACAAAAATGGTTCCATGAGAATGTCTATTGGTCATTCTAAAAATGAATGGATCATGCCTAATACCGGATTTGAAAGAATTACAGCCTCTGTGAATGCGGATTATAAAATCTCGGATAAAATTAAAATTGCTTCGGTGATCAATTACAACAACAGAGACAGTGACAATTTACCGAGTACCGGTTACAATAATGGCTCTATCGCCTACTTTACGATTTTCCAAAATCCAAATGTAGATCTCGATTGGTACCGCCCTATTTGGAGACAAGGTCAAAACCAAATCCAACAGCTGCAACCCTTCAGTAGTTATATTGATAATCCCTATTTAATTGCCAATGAAGCTACAAATTCCTTAGCAAGTAACCAAATCGTGGGAAATCTGAACGCCACAATCCAGTTGGCTCCCAATTTAGATCTTTTATTGAGAACTGCTTTAAACACCTACCATCAGGATCGGGAGCAAAAAAGACCCTACAGTATCAACCGGTATGCTAAAGGATTTTTTAGAACACAGGATGTATTTATGCAGGAAGTAAATTCTGATTTTTTATTGACTTACAAGAATAAGCTGTCAAACGATTTTTCCTTTTCTGCGTCAGCAGGTGGAAATGCGATGAGCTATAAATACCAAAGGATGGATGCTGCTGTGGAAGGCTTGGTCGTTCCTGATGTTTATAAATTGGCAAATGGGATCAGCAATCCAATCATAAGTGTAAATGACAGTTATAAAAAAGTCAATAGCTTGTACGGACTGTTCTCCCTTTCTTTTAAAGATCAGATTTTCTTAGATGTTACGGGCAGAAACGACTGGTCCAGTACTTTACCAGTACAAAACAATTCTTTCTTTTACCCTTCTGTAAATACCAGTTTTATTCTTTCTGAAATATTCAACTTACCCAAATCACTGGAATATTTTAAATACCGATTGTCTCTTGCCCAAGTGGGTAATGATACTGATCCGTATAGAACCAGTAAATACTACGATCAATCTGCCTTTGCAAGTTCAGCAGTAGCGCCATCAACCTTGTATAATGCCAATTTTAAACCGGAAATCACCACCAGTATTGAAACCGGTTTTGAAGGGCGATTATTCAAAAACAGAATCAATTTTGACGCGACGGTCTATCAGACAACGACTAAAAACCAAATTATTTCTGTTCCCTTAGACATCACAACGGGATTCAGTTCCGGCATCATGAATTCTGGCGAAGTTCGAAATCGAGGAGTTGAACTCACCCTAACCGGAAAAATTGTCAATATGGATAAATTTAAGTGGTCAACCACTTTAACTTGGTCCAAAAACTGGAATCGCGTCATGGAACTTGCCGATGGTATTCAGGGACAACAAACCATTGGTTCAGGAGGTTCAGCCACATTGATTGCCAAAGAGGGTGGCACAACAACCGCAATATACGGCTACGGTTTTGTACGATCTCCTGACGGTCAGATTGTATATGACAATGCGGGTTTACCGGCCTATCCGGATGAAATTCAATACATAGGCGATGCCACTCCGGATTGGAGAGCCGGATTATACAACAGTTTTAAATTTGGAAACATAGGTTTAAATGTCATGTTGGATGGTCAACTTGGCGGTATCATCTATTCCCAAACCCATCATAAACTATCTGAAATGGGTAAAATCAGATCTACCATAAAAGGACGCGAAGAAGGAGTGATTGTAGGCGAAGGAGTTGTATTAAATTCCGATGGTACGTATTCTCAAAACACTACTGAGGCACTGACTCCGGACTGGTACGCCAGGTATTACCGCAGAGCCAATGTCGAGTCCAACTCTTTTGAAGCTTCTTATGTAAAATTGAGAGAAGTAAGTCTGCAATACAGTTTCTCTCCAATATGGCTTAAGAATACCGGCATTACAAGTTTAGATGTATCGGTTTTCGGTAGAGACTTAGCGGTTCTTTCTGACTTTCCTATTTTCGATCCGGAAACGGCAGCCTTAAATGGAGATACTATTTTACCCGGTATCGAAATGGGTCAAATGCCCACCCCTGCTACCTATGGTTTTAATTTAAAAGTGAATTTCTAAACTATTATTTAAAGATGAAAAAAATACAAATTTTTACTACAACTTTAGTTCTAATACTGCTAAACTTTGCTTGCACGGGCGATTTTAGCGAGCTCAATGAAGACCCTAACCGGATTGCCCAGATAAGTCCGGGAACATTAATTAATCCTATTATTTATGGTCTGGCTACACACAACGCGACCCGAAGTGCGGGTGTCACGTTCGATTTGATGCAGGTATCGCTCCCCTTTCCCAGCGTTTCCGGAGGGCTTCACCGTTATGATTTAAGTCAGGAAATAGGCTATTCGTCCTGGGCTAATTATTACAAATGGCTCAATAATATCAAGGAAATGAAAACTGCGGCGATACGGGCAGAGGATCGCAATTATGAAGCCATTGCACTGACACTAAATGCTTGGGTGTATGCCAATCTTACGGATATTTTTGGACCGGTTCCCATGACCGAAGCTGTAAACGGTGAGGAAGGCAACCTTTATCCCGCATTTGATTCTCAGGAATTAATTTACACCACTATTTTAGCCGATTTAGAACGAGCAAATGCCCTTTATAATTCCACTACTCCTATGATTTATGCCAGTGACATCCTCTTTCAAAACAATGTCACGAAATGGAGAAAATTCACTAATTCCCTTCAAATGCGTTTGTTGTTGAGAATATCCAACCGTACCGAAACCAATTCTTTTCAAAAGTTGGCAACGATGATTCAAAATCCAACACAATACCCTGTTTTTGAAAACACATCCGAATCTGCCATCCTGAAAGTAACTGGGGTAACCCCTAATGTTTCTCCTTGGGGAAGACCGCAGGATTTTAGTTTAAACGTAAAAATAGCCTCTTTTTTTATAGACAATCTAAACACCATGGCCGATCCCCGAAGACCTGTTATTGCTGGTGTTGCAAGAGACTTGAACAATGTTTCCATAGGCTACAAAGGAATTCCCAGTGCCTATGCAGGAGCTGAATCTCAGTTTGCTTACAATGCTTCTACGTTTAATGCAACTCAGATAACCAATCCCATGAATATTTTCTTGATGACGTATGCCGAAGTAGCTTTTATAAAAGCCGAAATGGCGCAAAGAGGATTCACCACGGATGCCGAAACGCATTATAAAAAAGGAGTTAAGGCCGCCATGGAGCAATTGGGAGCCACAATACCCAGTACTTATTTTGATAATTCATTAGCAGCTTATGATGGCACTTTAGAAAAAATCATGCTTCAAAAATATTATGCCCTTTATTTTATCGATTACCAACAGTGGTTTGAATACCGCAGAACTGGATTCCCAATTCTTCCAAAAACGACTGCCATGGAAAATAATGGAATTATGCCTTCCCGTTTTTATTATCCAACGAGCATTCAAATCAACAACCAGCAAAATTACCTCAAAGCAGTTGAAATGTTGGGTACAGATGATATTAACACTAAAGTTTGGTGGGACAAATAAAATCTTAATTTAAAATAAATAAACAATGAAAAAATCAACATTCTCCATTTGTGCCTTGCTGTTTTCAATAGGAATTATGGCACAAACCAACGTTCAAGGTTGTGTTTTTGAAGACCACAATCAGAACGGCAAAAAAGAACGAAATGAAAAAGGAATTGCTAATGTTTCCGTAACCAATGGTCTGGAAGTGGTCCTTACCGATGAAAAAGGTAAATACATCCTGCCTATTAGCGACGATGCAATTATAGCCGTAATTAAACCCACCAATTATAAAGTAGGCGTGGATGAAAATAATCTGCCTCAGTTTTTTTACAATCACAAACCCAATGGCTCTCCTCAATTAAAATTCAAAGGAGTAGACCCCACGGGAAAATTGCCTAAATCAATCGATTTTGGTTTGGTTCCCCAACAGGAAAATCAAGAGTTCACAGCTCTTATTTTTGGTGATCCGCAACCTTATACCCAGGCTGAAGTTGACTTTTTTGCCAAAGGGATTGTAGCCGAAGTAGAAGGAATTAAAAATGTTCCTTTCGGATTGAGCCTGGGAGATCTAGTAGGAAATGACCTTGCTCTTTTTAATCCTTACATTAAAGCGGTACAAAAAGCGGGGATTCCGTGGTACAATTTATTGGGAAATCACGATCTTAATTTTGATGCCACCACAGATGAAATGGCCGATGAAACCTACGAAGCCCATTTTGGCCCAGCAAATTATGTCTTCAATTATGGTAAAGTCCATTTTATCGTCATGGATAATGTGCTCTATCCTGATCCCCGAAATCAAAAAGGATATTGGGGCGGTTTTACACCAAAACAGTTGCAGTTTATAGCCAATGATTTGAAATTGGTTTCAAAAGAACATTTAATAGTGCTGGCTTTTCATATTCCAATAAGTGAGCCTACCGATGAAGATACTTTCAGAAATGCAGATCGGGATCAGTTATTCGAACTTTTAAAAGATTTCCCAAACACACTTTCTCTTTCTGCCCATACCCACATTCAACGCCAGGATTACTTTGGCAAAACCGATGGCTGGTTGCAGGAAAAACCACACCATCATTACAATGTAGGAACCACTTCCGGAGATTGGTATTCCGGAAAACTGAATTCCGAAGGCGTTCCGGTTTCGACCATGCGTGATGGAACACCAAAAGGATACGCCTTTATTAATTTTAAAGGAAATAAATACAGTCTGGATTATAAAGTGGCGGGCAAACCCAAAACCTATCAAATGGAAGTTTTTGCACCCAAAGTAGTGGAAAAAGGCCGTCCTACCCGATCCGGAATTTATGTGAATTTCTTTATGGGAAGTAAAAACGACAGCCTCGAATACCGTGTAGACCAAGGCGAATGGAAAGCAATGGACTATGTAAAGGAAATAGATCCTTCGTATGCCACTGAGGTTTATGAATGGGATCTAACCGAAGAATTAATTCCTGGTAGACGCTCGTCTAATCCTATAGAAAGCAAACATCTTTGGAAAGGAAAAATTCCTACGAATCTGGAAATAGGCGTACATACGATCGAGATTAAAGCCACAGATCAATTTGGAAAAACCTACACTGAAACAACTTCCTACCGCTTGGAGAATCAAAAATAAGTTTGTTTGTTTTTTATTTTTTAAAAGGCTCGCTAAAGATTTTAATCCAGGCGAGCTTTTTTTATTCAAAATAAATAGGAGTACGCTGCTCCCATATAATAGTACGGCACATTCCTTTTTCTGGATTTCAAACTAAAATCAACTTTTTTTCTTTCAAAGCAGTGCGAAATCATAGTCCTATACCAACGTATCACCATCCTTTCCGATATTGGAATGAAGTAAGTGAGGCTAGTTTATCGTTTTTCTTTAGCAACCGAGAAATTACACCAATTGAACCAAAAAATACCAAAACAACAACGTGATAAAAGATAGTGGTATTCCAAAACCGATCATCATACTGCTCAATCGAGGTTTTAAACCGTGCGTAGAAGCTAAAATACAAGCTGTAATCATTGGGGCCATAGCCGACTCTAAAATAGCAACTTGAATAATTTTAGAATGCTGTTGCAAAATCAATACATACAACACATAAATAAGAGCCGGGGTCAAAATTAATTTATACAAAAGGCCCAGTCCTAAAAACTTCCAGTGCTGGCTTTTCCGTTCAAAACGCAATTGCAAACCAACCGATAGCAAAGCCAAAGGAGTTACTGCACTTCCCATTTTTTGAAATAGAACTTGGATGTACTCATGGAAATCCACATTACAAACATTCATCAAACAGGCTACTAAAAAAGTTATAAAAGGTGGAAAAAACAGAATCTTCTTGGCAATTTGAACACCATTTGGACTTCCGGTAGAGTATACTGTTGCCACCAGAATCCCTAAGGTCGAAAGCACTACAAAAGAACCGGGCTGATCTACTAAAATAGCCGTTTTCAAACCTTCTTCACCGTATAATGCTTCAATTATTGGAAAACCTAAAAAAGATGTGTTCCCTAAACCAGCCGTGATAATTAAACACCCAGTGAGTTTCTTAGACCAGCCAAATTTGTTTCCTAAAAAACTAAAAAACAAATAGGAAACTACAAATCCAATCCAGGCTACCCCAATAGGGAATAACAATTCAGGACTCCAGTCTATTTTTGGAATATAATACAAGGCCAGAGCCGGAAGGCAAATATAAATAACAAGCTTATTTAACAGCTTGTAAACACTAATAACAGGGAATGCTTTTATATTTTGCAGCACAATACCGAGGAATAAAAAAACAAAAATCAAGATAAAATTATTCATAATGGTGCAAAGATATTGACAAATCCTTTATAAACTCAATTCAAAAAATAAAATTATTGATTTAGCTGTGCATCAAAAGCCTGATCACGATCAATTTGATATTTTATGCAAATCACCATTCATTCACCATCCTTTTTTATTAATTTTACTTTTAAAAAAAGCTGCTTTGCCAAATAAAAAACTACTTCATTCTGCCCTTAACGAAAAACCTGGGATTTCTTCTCCTGAAGCTATCAGTGCTGCAGCGGTGGAACATATCCAGCAATTTAGAAAAATACAGCCTTCATCTAACGAACTCTTTAGCGGTATATTAGCGGGAAATATCACAGCTTTGAGTCGTGCCATTACGTTAGTAGAAAGTACAAACACCAACCATTTAGCGAAAGCCAATGAAGTCATAAATGCTTGTTTGCCTCACGCCAATAAATCCGTCAGAATAGGAATAACAGGGGTTCCCGGAGTAGGAAAAAGCACTTTTATTGAAGCCTTTGGTTTGCACTTGACCAGTTTAGGAAAGAAAGTAGCTGTTTTGGCAGTAGATCCGAGCAGTACCATTTCGCACGGAAGTATTTTAGGTGATAAAACCCGAATGGAGGAATTGGTTAAAGACAAAAATGCATACATCAGACCATCTGCTTCTGGGGAAACCCTAGGTGGAGTAGCCCGAAAAACCAGGGAAACCATCACGCTTTGTGAAGCCTGCGGTTTTGACACTATATTGATCGAAACGGTGGGTGTTGGTCAAAGTGAAACCGCAGTACACAGCATGGTAGATTTCTTTTTGTTGTTAAAAATTACCGGGGCTGGTGATGATTTACAAGGAATAAAACGCGGTATTATGGAAATGGCTGATGCCATCGTAATTAATAAAGCCGATGGAGACAATATCCGAAAAGCTCAATTAGCCAAACTGGAATTCAAGAGAGCTCTGCATCTTTTTCCGGCTAAAAAATCAGGCTGGATCCCTACCACTTCTACCTGTAGCTCCATAAGTCACGAAGGAATAGCGGAAGTTTGGGAAACCATTCATAAATTTCTGGAACTTACTAAAGTCAATAATTATTTCTTTGAAAAACGGAAAGAACAAAACCAATATTGGATGTTAGAAACCATCAACGAACAATTAAAAACTAATTTTTACAATAATCCGGAAATTCAAGCATCAATGAATGCAACTAAAAAAGCGGTGCAAAATGATGAAATTTCACCCTTTGCAGCCGCTCAAAAATTATTAGAAACCTATTTTAAAAAATAGATTTACTCCTCGTAAAGTTTGATTTCTCTATCGTAAAACTCATTGGCAAGAATAATTAATCCTTCCATTTCTGCATTTAGTTCGCCTTCATCCAGATCTTCGGCTTCTTCGATAAATTCGACTTCATCGTCTTTCAGATTGATAATAAATCGGGGATAATCCAAATGAATGATAAAAATATCTTCAGGAAAATCGGTGTTGTCGCCCAGTAAAAATTTTGGTAATTCCATGAATTTAATAGTTAAGTATTTATTGTTTTATTTATTCTCGCTTTGCATTACCAACTTTCTTGTCAATCTTGCAAAGCGAATATACAAAAATAAAGCGGCTGCCGTCAATCCTGCCAAAAGCCCGATCCAAATTCCAACTGCTTTTAGATTGGTATAGTTTCCCAGATAGTAGGAAATTGGAAAACCAATAACCCAATAGGACACAAAGGTAATATACATGGGGATTTTCACATCTTGCAAGCCACGTAAAGCACCAAGAACAACAACTTGAATTCCATCTGAAATTTGAAAAACAGCGGCTACTAACAGTAATTTTGATGTGATAGTGATAATTTCAGAATTATCAATTATTTGAGCCGAATCAGACATATTCAAAAATAAATGTGGCAAGTATTGATGAAACGCCACAAAAATAATGGCAAAAAATGTTTCTAAAATTATAGCCAGTAAAAAGATAGAACGGGCTACAACAATCAATTCTTTGTAATCATTCATTCCCTTGGTATGACTCACGCGGATCATGGCGGCAACACTCAATCCCATAGCGACCATAAATGTTGATGATGACAGGATGAGGGCTATTTGATTGGCGGCCTGACTGTTTTTTCCAATCGAACCTGAAAGCCAAATAGCAGCGGTAAACAATGCTACTTCAAACAGCATTTGCATGGCTGAAGGCAACCCAAGATTGATGATTTTTTTCAACACTGATTTTCGTATTTCCTTGAAACTGAAATTTTTGAAATATCGTTTTAATGCTGCATTTCTTTTTATTAAATAATGCATAAAAACGACCATCATAATTCTTGAAATGACAGTTCCTAAAGCCGCCCCAAGAATACCTAATTTAGGAAAAATCCAAATGCCATAAATAAGAACATAGTTAAAAAAAATATGCACCACATTAGCCATAAGTATGGCATACATAGAATATTTAGTTTTTGCTAAACCATCCGCAAATTGTTTGTATCCCTGGTATATTATTACCGGAATCAAAGAAAAAGCAACCCAGTCAATGTACGGAGCAGCCATGTCAGCCACTTCTTTGGGTTGGTGCATCAAGTACATAATTTGTTTGGACAAAACGGTCAGAATAAATAAAGCGACTCCAAGAACTGTACATAAAAGCAATCCATGGTGAAAAATAGAACGGATTTTATCCTCCTCTTTTTCCGCATCAGCTTCTGCAACTAAAGGAGTAATTGCTGTTGAAAATCCTATTCCTATCGATAACGCAATAAAGATGAAACTGTTTCCCAGTGATACCGCCGCCAGCTCCGTAGACCCTAATTTTCCTACCATGAAATTGTCAACAATCCCTATTAAGGTATGTCCCAACATTCCTAAAATTATGGGATACGCTAATCTTATATTATAAGAAAACTCTTTGAAGTATTGGGATAAATTCACTTTTTGCTTTTTTGATGGCAAATATAATTAGAAGCTTTCAATTGCATCACTACTATTTGATATATATCACTACTTTTTTAGTGAAACAGGCTGCAAGTTATAAATTCTATAACAAAACGAAATAATTGTATAACTTTTTCAGCATTGGTACTGTTACTTTTGATATGTTGTTTTGGGGGCAGTTTAACCTACAAAACAGAATATAAATTTAAAAAATACAATTATGAAAATCACAGAAAAAATGAAAATCGCATTTGCATGTACCATCGTAATGATGTTTGCAAATAATGTACAAGCTCAAGAAACAACCAAAGTAGAGCACTATGATCAAGGATTCCGTTTAGGAGTTGGTGTAAATGGTGGATATTCCGTAAATGATCCATACAAATTAACTTTAGGAGCCGATGCCAGATTACAATATGATTTATCAAAACGATATTCTGTAACCGTAACAACTGGTTTCAACAACTTATTTGTAAGTAAAGCTGATGGATCTGATCTAGGGTTTATTCCGGCAAAAGCAGGTTTTAAAGCTTTTATATGGGACGATCAATTTTATGTAATGGGAGAAGCCGGTGCTGCTTTTGCAGTGACTAACGGTTATAATGAAACCTCATTAATCGTAGCGCCAAGTATTGGTTACGCTACAAAATACATTGATATCTCTTTGCGATATGAGCACTATTCTGATTTTCCTAGAGTGAATAACAATGGAACTCTAGGAGAAGGTGTAGGACAAGTTGGCGTTCGTGTGGCTTATGGTTTCAAACTATAACGTTATTTTGCATTCGGTTAAAAACCGCAAACTTCCCGAATCAGGCTACACTTAACGATGTATCCATGCCTTGCAAACAAATCAAAACCAGAACCTGTTGTGCGCATGCATCACATCCTGCAACTCGCTCCATTTTGCCAATCACTTTAAAATCATCGGGATTTATAGATTTCATAACAAATAATTTATCTTTGCAACTCAAATGTAACAAACTATAAGGATTAATCCTGATGAATTTTAGGAGCATATTCCAGCTATTCGTTGCAATCTTTTATTATTTTAAAGAAAAATAATAAAAGGATTTCCACTATTATCTGGGCTAGGCACTTGTTTTCAAAACATATACAATGGAAAAATTCACACTCGAATTACTGTTTCAAATTATCGGCATTGGTTCCGCATCAGGACTTGTTTACAAAGACAATTTGCTACTGATTATTGGCGACAACAGCGGCTTTCTTTACGAATATCACATCGATTCCAAGGATTTAAAACGCTATCCGCTACTGGAAAATCCTACAGAGAACACGCCAAAAAAAGACAAAGCTGATTTTGAAGCCATAACCCATTTTGAAGACAGCGTGTATGTTTTTGGCTCCGGTTCCACCGAAAAAAGGAACAAAATGATTCAAATCAACTCCAGCCATAAAAGAGTAACTGCCACAAATGATATCACTAATTTATATGCAGCGCTGCAAAGTTTCGGGGAAATAAAAGCCGAAGATTTCAACATTGAAGGTGCCGTCTACAATGGCAAAAGTTGGTTTTTAGTGAATCGTGGCAACGGAAGCGCCAATAAGAATGTCCTTTTTACCATCGAAGGAAAAAACCTCACTACTGATTTCGCTATTCTTTCAAACAACTACAAACTCCCAAAAATACAAGGAGTACGAAGTAGTTTTACCGATGCCGTTTTAGTCGACAACAGCATTTATTTTTTGGCCACAGCCGAAGATACCAAATCTACTTATGAGGATGGCGAAATTTTAGGAAGTCTTATTGGAAGCATCAACCTGACAACCATGAAAATCGATTTCACACAAAAAATTAGCAGCACCCATAAATTCGAGGGGTTGACTTTATACGCCAATTCAAAAGAAAAAATAGAATTTCTGCTCTGTGAAGACAAAGATACCGAGGTTTTAGAAACCGAAATTTACAAACTGACATTGGACAAAAAATAAAGTCCATTTGATTAAAAAATGTTCGTTGCTGTCAAAATAACAGAACGTTAAATTTAGATTAAATAGAAAATCAAAATAGATTTCAAATGTAAAACGGACTACTTTTACAGTAAACTTAGCCTTTTATTGGCCTAAAATAATTCTCCAAATGACAGATTTAAAAAATAAAAATGCCCTGATCACCGGCGCAGGAAAAGGAATTGGTAAAGCAATCGCTTTGGCCCTAGCCAAAGAAGGTGTTAATGTAATTTTGATTGCCAGAACACAGGATGAAATAGACAGCGTAGCGGCAAAAGTGCGTTCGTTGCGCGTAAAAGCACTTGCAATAACTGCTGATGTTGCTGATATCAACTCGGTAAACGCTGCCGTTGAGCAAGCATTGGCTGAATTTGGAACCATTGATATTCTAATCAACAATGCCGGAATAGCCGCTTTTGGAAAATTTTTAGAATTAGAACCTACGGATTGGGAACGCATCATTCAGGTAAACTTAATGGGAACCTATTATGTAACTCGCGCCGTTTTACCCAATATGATCGAAAGACAAACCGGGGACATCATCAACATTTCTTCCACAGCCGGATTAAGTGGCAATGCATTGACAAGCGCTTACAGTGCCTCAAAATTTGCCGTTTTAGGATTAACGGAATCGTTGATGCAGGAAGTGCGTAAACACAATATTCGTGTAACGGCCTTAACCCCAAGTACGGTTGCCACGGAAATGGCCAAAGATTTAAAACTGACCGACGGGAATCCGGAAAAAGTCATGCAAGCAGAAGATATGGCAGAGTTAATCATCGCACAACTCAAACTTAACCGACGCGTTTTCATTAAAAACAGCAGTATTTGGTCTACAAATCCTTAAAAGTATTCGGAAGTCATAAGTCTTAAAGTCGAATGACCAATATCTAGTAAAAAAAAAGCATTAAGGGATTAAGAAAATTAAGCGTTTAACTTAATGAACTTAATCCCTTAATGGTTTTTAATCTTTTGCTTATATGACTTATATGTTTAAAAACTAATTAAACCAAAGTTGTAACAAATTCCATTCGGACACTACCGTCTTCATCAATTTTTGTCAAATTGATTTTTTGTAATGTATTTACTAATTCCGGATTCCAGGGGGTTTTTACTTTCACATAGTTTTCCGTAAACCCGTGAATATAGCCTTCTTTATTTTCACTTTCGAACAAAACAGTTCTATTAGTTCCCAACTGACTTTCATAAAAAGCACGGCGTTTTTTGACGGATAAACTGCGCATCATTTTACTGCGTTTAGCCCGAACATTAGCAGGAACAATACCTGCCATGGTTGCTGCCTCAGTATTATCACGTTCAGAATAGGTAAAAACGTGCAAATACGAAATATCCATATCATTCACGAAATGATAGGTTTCCAGGAAATGCTCGTCTGTTTCTCCAGGGAAACCCACAATCACATCCACGCCAATGCAAGCATGCGGCATCACTTCCCGAATTTTATTTACCCTTTCAGTATAAATTTCACGTTGGTACCGACGCTTCATTAATTTCAAAATATCATTGCTTCCAGACTGCAACGGAATATGAAAATGCGGCACAAAAGTTCTGCTTTTTGATACAAATTCAATCGTTTCATTTTTCAATAAATTCGGTTCAATAGAGGATATTCGCAATCTTTCTATTCCTTCTACTTTGTCTAATTCCCGAACCAATTCCAGGAAAGTATGTTCGTGTTTTTTATTACCAAATTCCCCTTTTCCGTAATCACCAATATTTACGCCGGTAAGCACAATTTCCTTGATGTTTTGTTTCGAAATTTCGGCTGCATTTTTCAATACATTTTCCAGTTCATCACTTCTGGAAATTCCTCTTGCTAATGGAATTGTGCAATAAGTACATTTGTAATCACAACCGTCCTGTACTTTCAAAAACGCACGGGTTCTATCCCCAATCGAGTAACTTCCCACATAAAAATCAGCTTCGGAAATCTCGCAGGAGTGTACTTCACCAAAATCATTTTTCGACAAATCATTGATATAATCGGTCAATTTAAATTTTTCGGTAGCACCAAGGACTAAATCGACTCCATCAACACTCGCTAATTCTTCGGGTTTCAATTGCGCATAACAACCCACCGCCGCTACAAAGGCTTTATTGTTCAACTTCATCGCTTTTCGCACAACTTGCTTGAACTGCTTATCCGCGTTTTCCGTAACGGAACACGTATTAATCACATACATATCAGCCACTTCCTCAAAACCTACCCGATCAAAACCCTCGTCTTGCAGGGTACGGGCAATTGTTGACGTTTCTGAAAAATTCAGTTTACAACCTAGTGTATAAAAAGCAACTTTTTTTCTGTTTTCCATAAGATAACTCAATTAATGAAATCGTTGTCAAAAAATTAAGAGTGCAAATTTACGAACAATATTCTGGAAAATGAAATCAATAATTTTCTATATACTAGCATCGTGAAGTCGACTAATTTAGACTCAAAAGATGAAAGAAATAATTTTAGTTACATTCCTTTTTAATGCAATTCAAGCAAATGCTCAAAACATTGTTGAATGGCATGATAAGTACCAAATGCAGCTTTCCGATTTTCAATCTAGCGCTACTCAAATTGGGAATATAAAATCAATAGTATTCATAACGCTTCCAGTCCTGATTTTGCGTTTCAAATGAGCAATATTGAGTTCCTGTTTACCAAGGATTTTAATTCAAAAGTGCTACGGCATCCATTATTGCAATTAAAACTAATACAGCAAACCATTTAGTGAATTTTGCTCAGTATGAATTTAATTTATCTGTACTCTATGCATAAAATTGCTAAAATAAATTTACAACCCAAAAGGAATTTTTTCTGACACCACCTTTTACAAGTGCTTTTTAACGCCGTTCAGAAACAATACAAGAAGGAATATGCAATTGCTTCAAAAACTACTGAACTGAGACAAAAAGAGAAAAGCTTTTAGAAATTCGAACAGGTCTCCTACAAAGATTACAACAATACCTTGATTTTTATATTAGTTGTAAAACTCCTAAAAAAAATCTTAGTTCAATATAAACCGTCTTACCACCTCAGCCACTCCATGATTATTATTTGATGCCACGATAAAATCTCCTCTGTGTCTTAATTCAGGATCCACATTATCCACCCAAATACCCAATCCAGCATATTCAATCATGGTTAAATCATTCCCTGCATTTCCAACAGCAATAATTTCACTTTGCAGAATATTTAATTTTTTGGCTAAAAATTCAATACTGGCTCCTTTATCAATTCCATTTTGTGCTACTTCCAGAAAAAACGGCTTAGACATGCTGACACTTAGATGCGGCATATCGATTTTCAGGTCTTTTTCTACTTCTTTAAGATAACTTGGCTCTTGCAATAAAATACATTTTACAGCTGAAGACTGCACTTCCTCTTTAAAACTCACCACTTTATTATGGGCTAAACCGGTAATTTTCTTTTCAATTTCTATGTATTCAGAATCCGTTTCACTTACAATTTTACCGTCAATATAGGTAATAATATGTGTCTTACTTTTTATACTATAATCGTACAATTCATGGATTTGCTTTTGTGTCAACATTTGCTCAAAAATAATTTTATCTTCCTTTAAATCGGTAATTACTGCCCCGTTGTAGGATATCATGTAGGAATTATCCAATTGTAGCTCTTTGGCGTAGGCAATCATTGCAGGTGTAGGTCGCCCAGAAGCCAGAATAACATAAACCCCTAATTCCTGCGCCTTAGCCAACATCCCTTTATTCTCGTCTGAAATGGTATGATCATCGTTCAACAAAGTATCATCCATGTCCAAAACCAACATTTTATATTTCATTTTTATTTTTTAAACGTAGTAGTTTCAATTACTGCGGATTCACAAATTACTTTTTCAATTTGATTGAATTCTGACGATTGTCAAAAATTTGAAGAATACGAATTTTCATTTCAGAATGAATTTTATAAATAATTTTATACGTTAGAATAATCATTCTTCTGTATGGTTCTCCCAAGAATTCATCAAGTTGATATTGTTCCACAAAATGAATATTTTTACTTTGAATTACAATATCTCTGATACCATTTCTCGCTCCTTGAAGAGATTTTAATTTAATCAATTCAACTATTAATTTTAAATCGGCTTTCGCTTCATTATACTAAAGTATGGTAATTGGCTTTTGCATATTACCATTTCTCCATTTCTTTCTCTAAATCCTCAATAGTTGTATGTTTTTCTGATAAAATTCATCTATCAGCTTCTTTATAAACTGTATAACAGCTATAGTATGAGCAACAAATTTCTGGTCTAAAACAGATTTAAACACTATTATTTTCTCAGTTTACGTTCATGATCGATGTGAAGTAATCAATCCATCAATTCTATTTTTTTTCGCAGTTATATCCGTCTTATAGCCGTATTTGAATAGCAAATATACTAATTTAAATACTCATTCTGAATTCTTCAATAACGGGGTTTACTTTTGCAAACTCGGTTTCCTGAACAAACAATTCAACCGCTAAATCTGAATTTCCAAATCCTCCCAATCGAGCCGATTGTATATTGTTTTTCACTACTACATTTACACCAATCGCTTCGATTTTTTCTTGTAACGCCATTGCTAAAATTTCACTTCCCGAAAACACTTTCATTAATCCCATTTTACTCTTTATTTAATTGTTTAGCTCCGCAAAGTTTCCAACTTTGAGGATGCGTTAAATGTCTCCTGACCTTATTATTTATAATTTAATAGTTTCCCTATTTTATTTTGATTAGCTCCGCAAAATTCCCAACTTTGAGGATGCGTTAAAGATCTCCTGACCTTATTATTTTTAATGTAATATCTGTTCTTAGCTCCGCAAAATTTCCAACTTTGAGGATGCGTAAAAGGTCTCCTGACCTTGTTATTTTCAATGTAATATCTGTTCTTAGCTCCGCAAACTTTCCAACTTTGAGGATGCGTTAAAGGTCTCCTGACCTTATTATTTTCAATGTAATATCTGTTCTTAGCTCCGCAAACTTTCCAACTTTGAGGATGCGTTAAAGGTCTCCTGACCTTATTATTTTCAATGTAATATCTGTTCTTAGCCCCGCAAAATTTCCAACTTTGAGGATGCGTTAAAGATCTCCTGACCTTAATATTTATAATCTAATATCCTGTTCTTAGCTCCGCAAAGTTTCCAACTTTAAGGATGCGTAAAAGGTCTCCTGACCTTATTATTTTTAATGTAATATCCAGCTCCGCAAAGTTTCCAACTTTGAGGATGCGTTAAAGGTCTCCTGACCTTGTTATTTATAATCTAATAGTTTTCCCTATTTTATTTTGACCTCGTTACCAAATAAAATTATTCGTTATTGAAGACGGTTTTAAAACATCTATTACTGGATTGTCAACTTTTGTAATTGCTATGATTCCTTCATCATTTACATAATTTGATGCACTTGAATAGCAATAATGTGACGCTTTAATAACTATTCCCGCTCGTATTGGGTTCATGTGGATATAATCTAATTTAGACCACATAAATTTTTCAGAAA
Source organism: Flavobacterium sp. GSP6 (assembly GCF_003984855.1). Classification (NCBI taxonomy): domain Bacteria; kingdom Pseudomonadati; phylum Bacteroidota; class Flavobacteriia; order Flavobacteriales; family Flavobacteriaceae; genus Flavobacterium; species Flavobacterium sp. GSP6. The sequence continues at coordinate 80,071 of NZ_RYDO01000004.1, read as the reverse complement.
AGATTTCTTCGGGATGGCTGCCATATTGCCAAAACTGATATTTTTCATTACGCGTATGACTTTTACAAGCAAATTCAAATCGTTTTAACATCCAGTCTGCGCGACTTTCCGGTCCGTTTTCTATTTTATTCAAAATAGTCTTTGCCGTAAACTTTTTGAAATCTCTAATCAAATCAGATAATTTACTTTCTTCGGATTGAATAATCAAATGAATATGATTGGACATAATTACAAATCCATACAAAATCATCCCTTTGTTTTTTATGCAAAAATCCAAGCTTTCAATAATGCAATCTTTGTAATTTTTTCTAGAAAACACATCTACCCAATCTACAACTGTTGCCGTAATAAAATGAGGTTTTGATTGGTCTCGGATAATGTAGCCTTCTTTCATATCGTTATTATTTCAGTCTGAGACTTGACTACACCTCCTCAAAGTTAAAAACTTTGCGGAGCAAGTAATCTAGCCTTCTTTCATATCATTATTACTTCAGTCTGAGACTGAACCACACCTCCTCAAAGTTAAAACTTTGCGGAGCATAGACTGAACCACAGCCCCTCAAAGTTAAAAACTTTGCGGAGCATAAGGAGTATAAATTATTTATTTTCTTCTAGCTATGGAAGTCATCTCCAACTTCAGGTTCTAAATCTTCCTCCTCTTCCTCTTCCTCTTCTCCATCAAAATCGAATTCAAAAGGCTCCACCAGCATTTTTTCAGCAAGAACCTCTATTCGCTCGGTGAATTGTTCCGACAAAATAATACGTTGGGTTTTGACAATGCTATTCGAAATACGCATGATTTTTGTCTCATGACGCAATTTCAAAATTGGATCTGCATCATCAAGAACAAGCATTTTTAATCGGTTTACATTATAACCAGCCGTAGTAAACATTTCACTTAGTTTATTTGGAGTCCCTATCAACACGTCAATTCCGCTGGAAATATAATTCTTATCGTATTCCATATCTCCTTTGTCATGAACACCATAGACTTCTAAATTAGAATACTTCCCATATTTTTCAAATAGGGATTCCATTTCCAATACTTTCGCTTTGTCTTCAACAATTATCAAAGCCCTTGGCGATTCTTCGGTTGCTCCTGTCAATCTCTGAATTACATTTAGCACGATTGTAGTTGATTTCCCGCTTCCTTTTGGTGCAATAATAATACAATCCGAACCACTTTTTAGTGTCGAAAATGTTTCTTTTTGAATTGCATTGGCCTCAGTCAAACCGTTTTCAATCAGGGCTTGTTGTAACGCTTGGTTTATTTTTTTTAGTTTCATTTATTTTAGATTGAAAGATTAAAAATTAAAAAATTAAAAGATTAAAGCTATTGCCTAATCTTTAAATCATTAAATTTTTAAATCATTAAATTAATTTTATTTAGATGCGAATAACTTCACATCATTCTCAGAAATTTCGTTTCCGCCAAGGATAATCAAACGCTCCACTACATTTCGTAATTCCCGAATATTTCCTGTCCAATCATAATCCTGCAATAAATGAATCGCTGCTGAAGAGAATTTTTTTACCGCATTTCCTTGCTCCAAAGCAATTTTTTCGGCAAAATGAGCAATCAACATCGGGATATCATCCCGTCTTTCGTTCAATCCCGGAACTTTTATCAAAATCACGGCCAAACGATGGTATAAATCTTCCCGGAAACGTCCTTCGGCAATTTCGACTTTTAAATCTTTATTGGTTGCCGCGACTACACGAACATCGACTTTGATATCTTTGTCCGCTCCCACTCTGGTAATCATACTTTCCTGTAAAGCACGCAATACTTTAGCTTGCGCCGAAAGACTCATATCTCCAATTTCATCCAAGAAAATAGTGCCTTTATCTGCCGCTTCAAATTTTCCTGCGCGGTCTTTCACTGCGGAGGTAAACGCTCCTTTTACGTGACCAAATAATTCGCTTTCAATCAATTCCGATGGTATAGCCGCACAATTCACTTCGATTAAAGGGAAGTTAGCTCTCTCACTTTTTTCATGTAATTGATGTGCAACCAGTTCTTTTCCGGTACCGTTGGGTCCCGTAATTAAAACTCTGGCTTCGGTTTGGGCTACTTTCTCAATCATCACTTTAATGTGATTGATGGCGTCGCTTTCGCCAATCATTTCGTAGTTTTTGCTGACTTTTTTCTTCAGAAATTTGTTCTCTACTACAAGTTGTTTTTTGTCCAAAGCATTTCGAACTGTATTCAACAATCGGTTTAAATCGGGCGGTTTTGAGATGTAATCAAAGGCTCCCAAACGCATTGTATTGATAGCCGTTTCCATATCGCCATGACCAGAAATCATCACCATAGGAATTTCGGGCTTGATTTTTTTTACAGCTTCCAGTACCTCAACACCATCCATTTTAGGCATTTTGATGTCGCACAAAACCAAATCGTAATCGTTATTTTTTATTTTTTCAAGACCTGCAAGACCATCTTCGGCTTCTTCCACCTGATAAGTATCATTTTCTTCCGAAAGTATTTTTGTAAGTACTCTTCGAATGGCGGCCTCATCTTCTATGATTAGTATTTTTGACATCTCTTTTCTTTATTGGGTTAATCAGTTAACCAAATAACCGATTAAACTTCTATTAGTATTTCAACCATTTATATAATTCCCTCCAAGTGGGTTTCTTGCCATACATTAGTATTCCTATTCGGTATATTTTTGCGGCAAACCAAACTACAGAAAAGAAGGTGCCAAATAGCAGCGTTACTGAAATGGCGATTTGCCACAAAGGTACGCCAAACGGAATTCGCATCAGCATAACAATTGGTGATGTAAGCGGAATCATTGAAAAAATAACGGCAATTGTTCCGTGTGGATCATTGATAACCGTAAAAAAACCAACGTAAACACTCAGCATCAATGGCATAATGATAGGTAAAAGGAATTGTTGTGAGTCCGTCTGATTGTCTACTGCGGCACCAATGGCTGCGTAAAACGAACTGTACAAAAAATAACCGCCGATGAAATAAATCACGAATCCAATCAAGATATTTGCAATGGGCAGATTCCATAATTCCTTAATATACATTTGGGCAGTTCCAGTCATTTCCTGCTGTGCAGCTTGCATCAATTCAGGCGAAACACTGGAGCTTGGACCCACATTTACCCCAAAAAAGACTGAGGCTGCAAACATTAATGAGAGTCCAATGATAGCCCAAATAAGGAACTGCAGCAATCCGGCTAGCGCAGTTCCAATGATTTTGCCCATCATCAGTTGAAACGGTTTGACCGAGGATATAATAATCTCTACAATTCGGCTGGTTTTCTCTTCGATCACACTTCGCATCACCATGTTTCCGTAGATGATTATGAACATCATTATGAGGTATCCAAATGCGCCACCAATCCCAATTTTGATTTCGTTAAGTCCTTTGACACTCTCTTCACCCGATGCTTTTGTCAAACTAATATTGACTTGGGCCTGGGCTTTTTTTATGGCAAGCGTATCTAAATGTGCTTTTTCTAAATTGTTTTTAGTCAATTTATTGGCAATCACATCCTGAACTTTTTCTATAAAGGAAATACTGGGACTGTTGTTTGAAATAAACTGTATTTTATTTTCGAAATCCTTTGTGTGTTCTGACTTTGGAATATATAATAGTCCTTCATAGCGCTCGTCAGCGATGCTGTCTTTCAAAAATTTTAAATCTACAAGAGATAAATCGAGGTATTTGTACTGGCTGTTTTTGTTTTTAAGTATAAATTCTTTAACGAACAAACCTGATTCATCATGAATGGCGATGCGTTTGGTATCCGCTTTCATGGAACTTAAATAGCCTATAAATGCTGCTATCCCAACAAATAACAACGGACTTAAAAAAGTCATTACAACAAAAGATTTATTACGCACTTTAGTAATAAATTCTCTTTTTATGATTAATGAAATGATACTCATTTTTTAGACTGCTTAAATTTTTAAATTGCTTAGATTTTTTTAGAACAATTAGATTAGGAAACTGTAAAAAGTCTGACAATCTAAGAAGTCTGACCATCTATTGTGTTACTGTTTGAATGAAAATATCATTTACACTTGGAATTTTTTCTACAAAATGTGTTACTTGTCCACATTGCGTGAGGATATTCAATAATTCATTTGGCGTAGCATTTCCGAGTTGGATTTCCAGTTTTAACTCGTTATTCAGTGATTTAAAATGTGCCGGAGCAACGCTAAATTTCTGTGTAATAGCAGACATCAATCCCGTTGCATTATCCGATAAAATACCCACTTCAAAACTATTGGTTTTAAATTGTCTTTTAACATCGTCCAGTTTTCCTTCAATCAGTTTATCTGATTTGTGAATCAAAGCGATGTGATCACATAATTCTTCTACGCTTTCCATGCGGTGTGTCGAAAAAATTATGGTGGCTCCTTCTTCTCGCAACGCCAGAATTTCTTCTTTGATAATAGTGGCATTCACGGGATCAAAACCAGAAAAAGGTTCATCAAATATCAATAGTTTTGGTTTGTGCAACACACACACGACGAACTGAATTTTCTGAGCCATTCCCTTAGAAAGTTCTTGGATTTTCTTGTTCCACCAGCCTTGTATTTCAAACTTTTCAAACCAATACTCCAGTTGTTTTTTGGCTTCAGCTTTAGAAAGCCCTTTCATCTGGGCTAAATACAAGCATTGTTCTCCTACTTTCATCGTGTTGTACAAGCCTCTTTCTTCCGGTAAATATCCTATATATTGAACGTGTTTGGGTTGCAGTTTTTCGCCATCAAGAATAATTTCGCCACTGTCCGGTAATGTAATTTGGTTTATTATTCGGATAAGTGATGTTTTTCCGGCTCCGTTTGGACCTAAAAGTCCGTAGATACTTCCTTTAGGAACCGTTAATGAAACCTGGTTAAGCGCAACATAATCACCGTATTGCTTGACAACTTTATTCACTTCAAGAATATTACTCATGCTTATTTTTTAATTGGTGTAAAAGTAAATAATTAGTACCAAAATACTAAGAATTGTTTCCTATATGTAGCATTTAATATTCAGCGGTCATCTATGTTATCGCTTTGTATTTATTGCTGTTTGTATGCAAACAAATTGTTAATGGTGATTTCATAAAAAACCCATCCTTATTATAACAAGGATGGGTAATGTATTTTTTTTATCGAATCGATAACTCGAGTCTAACTTTTTTTTTATGAAAACATGTCTTTTACTTTCTCAAAAAAGGATTTGTCTGATTTTTCCGGATTTGGAATAAAATTCTCATCCGTAAGATTTTTTTCGAAAAACTGTTTTTGATCTTTATCCAGCGTTTTTGGCGTCCAAACATTGACATGAACCAGTAAATCACCGTTTCCATACCCATTGATACTCGGAATTCCTTTTCCTTTTAATCTCAAAATTTTACCGGATTGGATTCCTTCTTCTAGTTTGATTCTCACTTTTCCGTTTATAGCTTCAATGTCTTTGGAAATTCCTAGAACCGCTTCTGCAAAACTAATGTATAAATCGTAGTGTAAATTCTCTCCTTCGCGTTTCAAGAATTCATGCTCTAACTCTTCAATTGCCACAATTAAATCTCCCGGAATACTGTTTCCCGGAGCATCGTTCCCTTTATTAGACACTTTCAATTGCATGCCGTCTACCACACCCGCAGGTATTTTTATAGAAACCGTTTCATCTTCAAGAATCATTCCTTGTGCGTCTGCTTCGGCTGGTTTTTTATCTAAAATTTGTCCGGAACCACCACAGGTAGGACAGGTAGAAGCCGATTGCATTCTGCCCAAAATGGTATTCGTAACCCGCATTACTTGTCCTTGACCGTTACAGGTTGAACACGTTTTATAACTAACTCCAGGGGCCTGAACTTTACGTTTTACTTTTACTTTTTTCTCCACGCCGTTGGCAATTTCTTCCAACGTCAATTTTACTTTGATGCGCAGGTTGCTTCCTTTAGCGCGACGAACACCGCCTCCACCACTGTTGAAACCACCAAAACCGCCACCAAAAATATCCCCAAACTGACTGAAAATATCATCCATATTCATACCTCCGTGACCACCTCCGCCACTGAAACCACCCGATCCATCAAAAGCTTGATGGCCGTATTGGTCGTATTTGGCTTTTTTCTGAGGGTCGCTCAATACTTCGTAAGCTTCAGCAGCTAGTTTGAATTTATCTTCTGCCGATTTGTCTCCGGGATTTTTGTCAGGATGGTACTGTAAAGCGTTTTTTCTATATGCTTTTTTAATTTCAGCAGCATCAGCACTTTTGGAAATGCCTAATATTTCGTAAAAATCTTTTTTCATTTTTATTTTTTTATACAGTACAGACGCAATGTATCTCGTCTTTGTCTATTTAATTAAGACGCAATAAATCGCATCTCTACTGACCGATAACCACTTTTGGAAAACGAATGATCTTGTCTCCTAATTTATATCCTTTTTCAAGAACATCAACAATTTTCCCCTTCATCTTTGGAGCTGGAATCTGAGTAATTGCCTCTGCAAAATCCGCATCAAAAACATCTCCAGCTTTAACCTCAACTTGCTCTAATCCTTTAGAAATCAAAGTGCTTTTTAATTTCTCATGAATAAGCTCCACTCCCTTTGTCAACAATTCGTCATCCGATTTGTTTATTTCAACCAAAGCCCTGTCAAAATCATCCAATACAGGCAGCATCGCTAATAACACTTCTTGATTAGCCGTTTTGAATAATTCAATACGCTCTTTGGTTGTTCTGCGTTTGTAATTTTCAAATTCAGCAAATAAGCGTAAATATTTATCTTTCTCTTTAGCTAAGTCTTGCGTTAATTGCTCTTCTACACTTAATTCCTCAACAATGATTTGCTCTTCATTGGCATTATTTTCTAATGTCACCTCCTCTAATTCTTGATCGATTTCTGTATTTTCGGTAGTCATAGTACTCGTATTTTTAAAAATATTCTTAAACTTCATTTTTATTCTTTTTGGGATTGCAAAAGTACTGCCAATTCTTTTAAAATGTCAAATTGTCATCTTTTTATTGATTTCGCTTTTCTTTTCAATATAACACCTGAGTACTCAAAATTTTAAGATTATTTTAAGATTATCTTGCTATTGTTTCTTTAGCTTTGTTAAAATTTTTTATTTAGAACACTTTTAGAAAGTAAAAACTCACGATTTTATTCTAAACAATTATTAATTCACCATTACCTAATAGTAAAAAAAAGCTTCGTGTACTAAAACGGAGCTTTTTTTATGTGTTTAAATTAAGACCGTAATAAATCTTGTTTTAGACTCTCAAAATCCACTGTACGCTGTTCCCCCGATATTAAATTTTTGAGCACAAACGTATCCGACGCTATTTCCTGTTCTCCTGCAATTACGGCAAAAGGAATTCCTCGTTTGTCCGCATGCTGAAACTGCTTGGCCACTTTAGCATTATCCGGATACAATTCCACTTTAATTCCTGCAGCTCTAAGCTTCTGAATGGCTTGCAATCCATAAAAAGCTTCAGCATCACCATAATTAATAAACAATGCTTTTGAAGTTGCTGTTACGGTTTCCGGAAACAAATTCAATTCTTCAATCACCAGGTAAATGCGGTCCAGTCCAAAAGAAACCCCCACACCACTCATGTTTTTCAATCCAAAAATTCCGGTCAAATCATCGTATCGTCCGCCGCCGCCAATGGAGCCCATTGCAACAGCTTTTGGCGGCGCCACTTCAAAAATGGCACCGGTATAATAATTCAATCCCCTAGCCAGAGTTACATCCAGGTCTAAAGTCGAATTGCTCAAACCTAATTTCATCACATTATCACAAATGAAACGCAATTCTTCCACGCCTTTCATTCCTTCCTCTGACTCAGCAAGCAAGACTGAAAGTTGGCTTATTTTTTCAGAAATGGTTCCTGTAAAATGGAATAACGGCTGGACTTTCAGAATTGCTGCTGCTGAAATTCCTTTCTCCATCATTTCTTTTTTGACCCCGTCTTCGCCAATTTTGTCCAGTTTATCGAGTGCCACTGTGAAATCGATCAGTTTATCCGATGCTCCAATCACGTCTGCAATTCCGGATAATATTTTTCGATTATTGATTTTGATGGTTACCCCTTCTAATCCCAAAGCTGAAAAAACAGTGTCATATAATTGCACTAATTCTACTTCTTGCCACAATGATTTAGACCCTACCACATCCGCATCACATTGAAAAAACTCTCTGAAACGGCCTTTTTGGGGGCGATCCGCTCTCCAAACGGGTTGGATTTGGTATCTTTTGAACGGGAATTCAATCTCGTTTTGGTGCTGTACCACATACCGGGCAAATGGAACGGTTAAGTCATACCGCAACGCTTTCTCCGAAATGCTCGCTGTCAGTTTTGTACTGTCTTTATTTTCGAGATGCGTGGCATTGGCTTTCGCCAAATAGTCTCCGGAATTCAAAATCTTAAAAATCAAACGGTCGCCTTCTTCTCCGTATTTTCCCATTAGGGTTTCGGAATTTTCAAATGAAGGGGTTTCTATGGGTTGAAAACCAAATTTCTCGAAATTGTTTTTTATGATTTGGATGATATAGTGCCGTTTTGCCACCTCGGTTGGTGAGAAATCTCTGGTTCCTTTTGGAATACTAGGTTTTGATGCCATTTTAATTAATTACAAATTACGAAATACGAATTACAAAAAACAAAATCGATTTCTTCAAAATCGTAATGGCTACATTGAAAATCCTAATTCTCTCTGCAAATATCTTGATTTTTAAATAAAAAAAATTAGAAATTTCCAATTATCTCAAATTCCTTCTTTTGGTCTTTGTTATCAGAAACTCGTTTCAAAAAATCTTTAAGCTCATTCGTTAAAGGCAGTTGATTTTGAGTGTTCCAAAAGGTTGCCGAATAAGGAAATTTAGCTTTAAAAACATCTTTATCAACAGCAAAATTGGATTCTACTTTTTCATTAGTAACAGAATTGGTTGTAAAATAATCCATTGTTAAGTTGTATTTAAATGACCCATCGCTATTTTTATCAGCTAATACTTCTACCTGTGCATTCAGTTTTGCTAAATTGAGATAGTATTTATTTACTGTACTGTTTTTATTGTAGGTGACGAGTTTTTCGTATCGTGTGGTCCTATATTGCGTACTTGAAAGCTTAAATTTCTTAAAAGGTATTACTTCAGGATTATCATACATTGATACAAAAAATTCGACAATTGCGTAATCATTTCTATTAATAATAAAATACCCTTTACTAATTTGCCCCCAAACATTTTTTTGTTTGGCTTCAAATAAAAATTTTCTAAAATCAAAATCATTATAATCCACCTCGGTAAAAATATTTTGATCCAACGCTGGATAGAATCCACCAAAAAACTCTGTAAAATCTGGAAAGGCAAAATCAATCTGCTTCTTTTTTTCAAAAAAACTAGTTTTCCTCATATTTAAAACTTCGATCTCACTAAAATTTTTGGGAAATGAATTTTTACCTCTTTTGGCGTGAATATCCTGCAACACGACGATGCTGTTGCCTTTTTTGAGTACATTTCTTAAAAAGAAGTTTGAAGTATACTTTGCACTATAATTGTCGACCATTTTATCATATACTTTTTTGATAAACGATTCATTATTAGCCACAACAACCTCCTTTAGTTCAAACGCTTTGGCTTCCATAAAAATGGTGTCGTGCCTTTCTATTCTTTCAAAAGTAGTTTTCAGAGAATTATAGCCCAGCAAATTAAAATTAATTTCATTACGGCCAGAAATAAATACAAATAATCCTTCTTGATTTGTTGTAGAATTATCTTTATCATTATATATACTAACGTTTTCTAAAGGTACTTTTGTTGTTTTATCAGCAATCATTTTAGTGATTTTAAAATTCTGGGAGTGACCAATATTGCTACAAAAAAGAATACAGAAAAAGGCGAAAAAAATATTATTCATTTCAAATAATTATAAATTAAAAATTTCAAAAAAATATATTTCCTAAAAATGGAAATTTAAATTTTTCTCACACCAAATATATTGATTCAAAATAAATATTCTGTCTTCGAAAGCTTAATTTGTAACAAAAATTGTAATTTCGTGTCAAACGTATATGATGTTAAAATTATTCAAAGAAAATATTCGGATTGCATTTGGTTCCATCCGAACGCAATTGTTGCGAACGGTGCTTACGGTGATGATTATCGCTATTGGGATCACGGCTTTAGTCAGTATTCTTACGGTTGTTTCGGCACTTGAAAACACTATTTCCTCAGATTTTGCCTCCATGGGAGCCAATACCTTCAACATTAAACAGTACGAAAACACCACTCGAAATCGTGGCGGGGACGAGCGAGAAATCATTAATCCCATCATTTCTTATCCGGAGGCTGTGGCTTTCAAGAAAAAATACAACTACCCATTTACAGAAACGTCGCTTTCATTTACCGCGACATCTGCCGCCGAAGTAAAATATGAGGCAACAAAAACGGATCCCGAAAATGCGATCCTCGGAGTTGACGAATTTTTCATAACGAATTCCGGATTAGCAACCAGTTCCGGTCGCAATTTTACAGGATTTGACATTGACAACAATGCGTATGTATGTGTTGTAGGGTCTGATTTTGAAAAAGGATTGCTGAAAGACGTAAATCCCATTGATAAAACAATATCCATCCGAGGAGCTAAATTTAAGGTCATCGGAGTTTTGAAAGAGAAAGGATCCACGTTTGGGAACAGTCAGGATTTACGGGTTTTGATTCCAATTCAACTAGCGCGCTCCTTGTTTACGGCACCCAACATCAATTATACAGTGAGTGTCATGGTGGGCAAAAAAGAATTACTGGAACAAGCCTTGGACAACGCCACAAGTACGATGCGCCGGGTTCGTAAATTGAGTCCCGTAGAAGACAGTAATTTTGGCGTCGTGCGCAGCGATGACTTGATCAACCGAATTTTAGGAATCACAAAATACCTGGGACTGGCATCCTGGCTTATAGGCATCATCACCGTGCTGGGATCTTCGATAGCCCTGATGAATATCATGATCGTCTCCGTTACGGAACGCACCCGGGAAATTGGAGTCCGTAAAGCCTTGGGAGCCAAGAAAACGACAATCGCCATTCAGTTTTTTATAGAAACATTACTGATAGGCCAAATGGGCGGATTAGTAGGCATTATTTTTGGAATCCTAATCGGATTTGGTATTGCCACAGCCATGGACTTTGCCTTTGTAATTCCGTGGGGCGCTATCATGGCGGCTTTTATTACCAGTTTCATTGTAGCGATTGCTTCCGGTTTATATCCCGCAATCAAAGCGGCGGTCCTGGATCCCATTGAAGCCTTGCGTTATGAGTAGATTACAGTGGTCAGTCTCTAAAACTTTTGAAAAACTGATCCGTTTTCAACTTATAAATACTAATTACTTATTTCTCCTTTAATCATCCGGTCATTCCCGTAAATATCTTTTCGTAATTCGATGTTTTTGAAATTCATTTTTTCGAGTAAATCGACCATTTCTTTGCCTAAATACTGATTAATTTCAAAATACAACTTTCCGTTTGGCAGCAGATTTTTTTGAGCCAGTTTGGCTATTTTTTTATAAAAAATCAATGCGTCATTATCTTCTACAAAAAGTGCCAGATGCGGTTCATAGTCCAATACATTTTTCTTAATTTCCTCTTTTTCTAAATTGCGAACATACGGCGGGTTAGAAACAATAACATCAAATTCCTGAAGTAAATCTTCAGTTTCAAGAATGTTCTGCTTGATAAAAGTAATATTTACAGCATTATTGTGGGCGTTATTGTGGGCTGTAGCCAACGCTTTTTCAGACACATCAATTGCAAAAACCTGCGCATTCGGAATGTGTTTTGCCAATGAAACAGCAATACAACCACTTCCCGTGCCTATGTCAAGAATCTTTAAATCTTTGAATTTTTCAATCTTTAAATTATTTCTAATAATCCATGCGACTAGTTCTTCGGTTTCGGGTCTTGGAATCAATACATTTTCATTGACTTCAAAATCCAATCCGTAAAAACTCGTTTTGCCTAAAAGATATTGTATCGGGATTTCCTGTTTTAATTGTGCCAAAATCGAATTCCAAACTACCCTTTCCGTTTCCGAAAAAACCAAATCAGGATGCAAGGCCAGATCTATTCTTTTCAGTTGATGCTTTTCTTCTGCTATTAAATAGAAAAAACTCTCTGCTTCTCCGGCATCATAAATTGGAGTCAGTTCTTGAATAAATTGGGTTCTGTAATCTCTAATTTTAACGGAACTGTTTTTCATTTAAAATTCATGATTTATAATTTTTTGAGCATCCATATCGGACAACTGGTATGACCAGTGCTTCCCATGGGCGACTCAAGGTATTCAAAACCTACTTTCTTATACAGTTTCTGGGCATCAAGCATAAATGGCATGGTTTCAAGATAACAATTTTCAAAACCAAAATCCTTGGCACTTTCTAAACACTGAGCCATCATCTGACTTCCAAGTCCAAGACCTCTGGTTTCCGGCAGGAAATACATTTTTTGAAGTTCACAAATGGTTTCTGCTTCATTTTCAAGTGGGGCAACCCCGGCAGAACCTATAATTTTCCCATCCTTTTCCACCACATAATAAACTGATTTTGGCTTATTATACTCCTCATACATTAAATCCAAATACGGATCTTCATACGCCGTTCCTACTTTTGGAATCTTTAATTCGTCAAAAACTGCTCGTATCAATGCTGCAACTGCGAGATTGTCTTCTTTTTTTATTTTTCTAATGCGGTACTTTTCCATTTTTTTTCAGAAACTAATTTTAGCCACAAAAGTATCAATTGTTTGTTGTTATTCTCTAAAGTTTTTAAAACTAATCCTGCCTCAATCCCAAGTTTGGGTACCTGATTGGGGCTACACGCAAAAATCACTACTTTTGTAGAGTGAAAATACATGAAAAATACATCAAACGGTGCGTCGAGCTGGCCAAAAATGGTCTGGGAACCACCTATCCAAATCCGTTAGTAGGCAGTGTAATTGTTTGTGACGGCAACATCATTGGCGAAGGCTGGCATCAAAAAGCAGGAGAACCGCACGCAGAAGTCCTTGCAATAAATTCCGTAAAAGACAAATCGCTGCTGAATAAAGCAACTATTTACGTGAGTTTAGAGCCCTGCAGTCATTTTGGCAAAACACCGCCCTGTTGTGATTTGATTATCAAAAATAAAATTCCAAATGTAGTTATAGGCACTGTTGACCCCAATATAAAAGTGGCAGGAAACGGAATCAAAAAGCTCATGGAAGCCGGAGTACACGTAACCCTAGGCGTTCTGGAAGACGAATGCCAGGAGCTCAACAAAAGGTTTTTTACCTTTCACAAAAAGAAAAGACCGTATATTATCTTGAAATGGGCACAAAGTCAAGATAGTTTTATTGCGCCAAAAGAAAAATCAGAAAAAAAACCGGTCTGGATCACCACTATTTATTCCAGACAACTGGTTCATAAATGGCGCACCGAGGAGCAAGCCATACTGGTGGGAACACAAACTGTTATTGATGATAACCCAAAACTCAATGCGCGCGATTGGTATGGAAACAATCCCATTCGGGTGGTTTTAGATCAAAAGAACCGCATCCCAAAAGACAGTCACATCTTTGACAATCACGTTAAAACTATCCTTTTTTCCGGATTTAAAACGGGTGTTGAAAAAGAAAATACTATCTTTGAGTGCATCGATTTTGAAAAAAACACAGCTGAACACTTGGTTCAATCCCTGTACAAACATCAAATTCAATCCGTTATCATTGAAGGCGGAAGGCAAACGCTGCAAACTTTTATCGATGCTAATCTTTGGGACGAAGCTCGAATATTTGTTGGAAATATCCAATTTAAAACTGGAATCAAGGCGCCTATTCTTGTTCAAAAACAGTTCACAAAACAATGCATAGGTTCAGACGAACTTCTAATTCACAGAAACCATGATTAACACTATCATTTTTGATTTTGGAGATGTTTTTATCAACTTAGACAAACAAGCCACCGTTACTGCGTTCCAGAAATTAGGCCTGAAGGAATGGAATGCTGATTTAGACCATTTGAACATCCAGTTTGAAACCGGAAAAATTTCCCGTGAAAATTTCCTTTTGGGCATTCAAAAACATCTTCCAAATGCCACCACCAAAGAAATTCTAGCCGCTTGGAATGCCATACTCCTCGATTTCCCGTTGTATCGATTGGAATTCCTGCAAATGCTTTCGCAAAAATACCGCTTGTTTTTATTATCCAATACGGATGCTATTCATATAGAAACGTTCGAACGCAAAAACGGGATTTCTTTTTACAGGGATTTTTACCAATGCTTTGAGAAAGTCTATTTTTCATTTGAGCTAGGCTTAAGAAAACCAAATCCTGACGCTTTTCATCATTTGATAAGCAACCATGAATTAGCGCCCAAGCGAACGTTATTTGTCGATGATAAAAAAGAAAATACAGATGTCGCACTCGCATTGGGATTTGAAGTTTGGAATTTACAAGTAGGCACAGAAGATGTCATCCATTTACTGGACAAAAAAATAATTTGAAAGAACCGCTTCAAGTCATATCAAATTTCAAATTTCACTCCTTTTTTTAATTTCAATTGAAAGACACATACAACACCATTGCATTTTCTTCAGAGGAACTGCTATTCAAAGAAAAAAACAGCAAATTTTTTGGCTATGCCTATCCCATTCAATCGGAGGACGAAGTAAAGCCGCTCATCGATATTTTGCGGAAGCAACATCCTCATGCAGGACATTTTTGCTATGCCTATCAAATTGGCACCAGCACAGTGGCCTATAGAGCAAACGATGACGGAGAACCAAGCCATAGTGCCGGTATGCCTATTTACGGACAAATTCAGTCGTTTTCAGTCACTAATATCCTGCTAGTCGTAGTTCGGGTTTTTGGCGGCGTAAAGTTAGGCGTTGGCGGCTTGATTACTGCCTATAAAACCACGGCACAACTGATTCTGGAAAGCTGTGCCATTATAGAGAAAACAATCGATTGTCATTTTAGCCTCGCCTTTGAGTACCAAAATATGAATAAAGTAATGCGGGTCATCAAGGAACAAAAATTGGAAATTGTATCTCAGGAAATGGAAATAAGTGCGATTACTACCCTTCCGATAGGTAAAATCGAGCTAAAAACCCGAAAAAAAAATGCCGAAAAACTATTCGACACTTTCAATTCGATGTTTGAAATCGGTATAAAACGACTCTAATTCCCATTCAATATTGCTTCTTTTGTACTTTATTCGATTGTTTTTAACAATTCTAAAATATACGCTGGAGGAGCCATTGGACGACCTGTTTTTAAGGAGACAAAAACCAAAATAAATTGAGCCGTTGTTAATAACTCATCAGATTCATTATAAATAGCACAATCAAATTCTATCTTCACCGAAGTCTGGCTTTTGAAAATCGTATGAACCGTTAACAACTCATCATAGCGCGCTGATTTTTTATAATTAATATTCATAGAAACAATAGGCAGCGCAATTCCGCTTTGCTCCATATTTTTATAAGAGATCCCTTTGTTTCTAAGCCATTCCACCCTTCCTATCTCAAAATAAGGAATGTAATTCCCATGGTATACAACTCCCATTTGGTCCGTTTCCGAGTATCGCACCCGAACTTCTATTTGATGATCTTTCATTACTTATGTATTAAAAAAATTTAAATTTAAAAAAGCGCCTTACAACAATAATTCGGGAAATTAGTGCCCTATATATTTTTTTTTACAGAAATTTGTTCACATATTTGTTACCCCAATAAATAATCACACAACCTCTTTTTTTTAGTAAGATAAAAATTACCAATTAAAAATAATTTAATAGAATATATGAACAAAACTGCTCAATCAGTATGGGAAAACTGTTTGTCTTTCATAAAAGACAACATCCAAGACCAAGCGTACAAAACTTGGTTCGAACCAATCAAATCAGTTGAACTTACCGATAACGCATTATATATTCAGGTACCTAGTAAATTTTTCTACGAATGGCTCGAGGAGCACTATGTAAAATTGTTAAAAGTGGCCCTTACTAAAGAACTTGGAAAAAATGCTAAGTTACTTTATAAAATCAGAATGGAAAACACTTACGGCAATAAACAACCGTTTACGGAACAGTTGCCAAGCGCCAATAGAGTTCCTATGAAGCCGCAAGAAGTAGATGCTCCTTTTAAAAACTTAAACCCCGAATTAAGAAATCCATTTGTAATTCCAGGCATCCGAAATTTAAAAATCGAATCACAGCTGAATGCAAATTATAGTTTTGACAACTTTTTAGAAGGGGATTCAAATCGATTGGCTCGTTCTGCAGGTATGGCTGTTGCCAATAAACCGGGTGGAACTTCGTTCAATCCGTTATTGATTTTTGGTGGTGTTGGTCTTGGAAAAACGCATTTGGCGCATGCCATTGGGGTAGAAATAAAAGACAAATACCCTGAAAAAACCGTTTTATACATTTCGGCTGAAATTTTTACCCAACAATACATCGACTCGGTTAAGAAAAATAACCGAAATGATTTCATCCATTTCTATCAATTAATTGATGTTTTAATTATTGATGACGTGCAATTTCTTTCCGGAAAGTCAGGAACTCAGGATGTGTTTTTTCACATATTCAACTATTTACATCAAAACGGCAAACAGGTCATCCTAACTTCGGACAAGGCGCCTGTTGACATGCAAGATATTGAACAACGGTTACTTTCGCGTTTCAAATGGGGATTGAGTGCTGAATTGCACCAACCGGATTATGAAACCAGAATTTCCATCCTAAAAAACATATTGTACAGAGACGGCGTTGAAATTCCGGACGAAATCATCGAATACGTAGCGCGTAATATCAAATCGAATGTAAGGGAATTAGAAGGAGCCATTATATCATTGATTGCACAGTCGTCTTTTAATAAAAAAGAAGTAACGCTGGAACTGGCTAAAAGTGTCGTTGAAAAATTTGTAAAAAATGTAAAACGAGAAATTTCTATTGATTACATTCAAAAAATTGTTTCGGAGTATTTCCAGCTGGATTTAGAAACACTGCAATCCAAAACCAGAAAAAGACACGTCGTGCAAGCCCGACAATTGGCGATGTTTTTTGCAAAGAAATTCACAAAAGCCTCTTTGGCAAATATTGGTTCCCAAATTGGAGATCGCGATCATGCTACAGTATTACACGCTTGCAAAACCGTTGATAATTTAGTGGCTACGGACAAGCAATTCAAAAAATTTGTGGAAGATATCAATAAAAAATTAACGCTATAGACACCTTATGTCCATAAAAATTTTAATGGTTTGTTTGGGAAACATTTGTCGTTCCCCATTGGCTGAAGGCCTATTAGCTTCTAAGCTTCCAAAGAACAAATTCTCAGTGGATTCGGCAGGAACTGGATCCTGGCACATTGGCCATTCGCCGGACGAACGCTCTATTGCTGTTGCAAAAAAAAACAAAATTAGCATTTCAAATCAAAAAGGGAGGCAATTCAGTAGTGCTGATTTCGACACATTTGATTATATCTATGTCATGGATAATTCCAATTATGAGGATGTCGTGCAGCTTGCGGAGCACCCGGAACAAATAGAAAAAGTACAACTGATTTTGAATGACTTATTTCCAAACGAAAAAGTAGATGTTCCTGATCCATATTTTGGTTTGCCTAATGGATTTGAAATTGTGTACAACATGCTGGATGAAGCGTGTACGGTTCTTGCACAAAAGCTAATCGCCAAACACACCTAGTTTTTTCGGATCAAATTATTTTGGATATCCTAACAATATACTGACCATACTAAACTATAAACACACCATTTTAAGGAACATAAATTACACCTATGAAACCAAACGCTGTTTTAGGAAAACTCTATTTAATCCCTACCACAATGGGCGATTGCGATCCTATGGATGTTTTGCCGCAAACCATAAAAAGAAGTATTGACCTCCTTGATTATTATATTGTAGAAAACGACAAAACAGCTCGCAAATCGATCAAAGGTGTTAGTCCTGAGAAGAAACAATCCGAGTTAAAACTTTTTGTTTTGAACAAACACACTGAAACCAAAGAACATTTAGACTTTATACAACCATTGCTGGAAGGGCAAAATATGGGCTTAATGAGCGAAGCAGGCTGTCCCGGAGTGGCTGATCCTGGTGCTGTGATTGTCAAATTAGCCCATGAAAAAGGCATTCAGGTTGTTCCTTTGGTTGGTCCTTCTTCCATCCTTTTGGCCATGATGGCTTCCGGAATGAACGGACAAAGCTTTACGTTTCATGGCTATTTGCCTATTGAAAAAGACGAAAAAAAAGCCAGTTTCAAAACCTTGGAAAGAGTTTCTTTTGAAAAAAATCAATCTCAGATTTTCATAGAAACGCCGTATCGCAACAACAAATTATTGGAAGATTTAGTACAAACACTGCATCCCGAAACACACTTGTGCATTGCTGCGGATATCACTTTACCGACCGAATATATCAAGACTAAGAAAATTGCGGCCTGGAAAAAAGAAGCCATCGACTTGCACAAACGACCGACTATTTTTATCATCCACAAAATGTAAATTCAAACTTCTTTTTCTTTTACTAAAAAGGTAAACCAGATCCGTTAACAAAGTTACAATTCAATAAAACAACAGAATACGCTGAATTGTTGGACTTAATAAAACAACACCTCTAATCATTAATTCTAATTATAAAACCCTATTTTTATGATTAGAATTAATGATTTTTTTTAGGAGTAAACTTCCAAATAGCAGCACGAGTATATTTATTGTTATGAAGTTCCCATAGTACGCGATCATTACACCCCAAATTGGGCGATTATAGAAAAAGCATGCACTCCAAAAACAAAAATGATTACAACACACACGCGGGAGAAACTGTTGAATCGTCGTGTAATGGATTCATCCTTTAGCAAATCGTTTCAATATATTATTATTTTATTATGCATGCATACTATTTAATTTTGCTATATTTACCATTAAAACATAAAAAACATGAGTTATACAGATAAAATGTTACGGGACGATGCTCTTAAAGGCAAAGTGATTGTAGTCACCGGAGGCGGAAGTGGTTTAGGAAAAGCGATGACTCACTATTTCTTGGAATTAGGTGCGCAAGTCGCCATCACCTCCAGGGATTTAGAAAAACTAAAAAAAACCGCTGCGGAGCTGGAAACGCTAACTGGCGGAACCTGCCTTCCTATTCAATGTGACGTACGTCATTATAGTGAAGTCGAAAACATGCTGCAAGAGGTTTTGAACACTTTTGGCAAAGTGGATGTCCTGCTTAATAACGCCGCCGGAAATTTCATTTCCCCCACAGAAAGACTCTCTGCTAATGCTTTTGACACCGTGATTGATATTGTTTTGAAAGGGACAAAAAACTGCACCCTTGCTTTTGGGAAACATTGGATTGACACCAAACAAAAATCAGCAACCATTTTAAACATCGTAACAACGTATGCCTGGACCGGTTCTGCTTATGTGGTGCCTAGTGCGACAGCAAAAGCAGGTGTCCTGGCAATGACGCGCAGTCTTGCTGTAGAATGGGCAAAATACGGAATCCGTTCTAATGCAATTGCACCGGGACCTTTTCCGACTAAAGGCGCATGGGACCGTTTACTACCCGGTGACTTAGCCGAGAAATTTGATATGGCAAAAAAAGTGCCATTGAAACGCGTGGGAGACCATCAGGAATTGGCTAATTTAGCGGCTTATCTGGTCTCTGATTTTTCAGCGTATGTCAATGGTGAAGTGGTGGTGATTGATGGTGGTGAGTGGCTGAAAGGCGCCGGACAATTCAATCTGTTAGAAGCGATACCGGAAGCACTTTGGGATCAGCTGGAGCTGTTGATTAAAGCAAAGAAAAATAAATAATCCAATACCCAACTCGGAACCAATTAAGTCCAAAGTTTAAACATCATAAAGTCAAATATGAAACTCGCTGGATGAAGATTGTTTTAATTGCAATTTTCATCCGTACGAGTGATCTTGATTTTGGGCGATCGTATGGGAAGTAATAAATTTGGAATTAAAAACGGTTCTCGAAACACGTCGCTCCGAGTGCGAAGCGTATTGAGAAGTTCACAATAATTATTGTTCTGTTAAATAAGGAACCGCAGCAACTTCCTCGTGTTTATCTAATATTTCATACGCTGAATTCATACTTTTAAATTCAGGCACAATCTTTTTCATTTGCGTCACAATAGCCTTATTTCCGAACCTGCTGGCAATACAAATTAATTCATCAATATCTGCATGTAATGCTTCAAACTCTTCTTGAATTTCCTGCGCAATCATAATTTTAGCATGGTGTGTGGGTATCGACTTAGACGTGTCATTGAGCAATTCCTCGTATAATTTTTCCCCGGGACGCAACCCTACAATTTGTATTTTAATGTCTTTATCCGGAATAAATCCCGCTAACTTAATCATCTTTCGAGCCAAATCAATAATTTTAACCGGTTTACCCATGTCAAAAATATAAATCTCCCCTCCGTTCCCCATCGCACCCGCTTCCAGCACTAGTTGACACGCCTCTGGTATGGTCATAAAATAACGGATGATGTCCTTGTGGGTGATGGTCAGCGGCCCTCCTTCGGCAATTTGTTTTGTAAACAAAGGCACTACAGATCCATTGGATCCCAAAACATTACCAAAACGCGTCGTAATGAACTTTGTAGCTTCCTCCCCGTTCTCAATCTGATCCCTGAGTTGCAAGGACTGCACGTATTTTTCGGCGATCCGTTTGCTGGCTCCCATGACATTACTTGGGTTTACCGCTTTATCGGTAGAGACCATCACAAACTTTTTGACTTTGTACAAACAAGACAAATCAGCCAGAATTTTAGTTCCTTCAATATTGGTGAATATAGCCTGACAGGGATTTTCTTCCATCAGCGGCACATGTTTATAAGCTGCAGCATGATAAACAACCTGCGGACGGTAGGCTTTAAAGATTTCATCCATAGCCTGTCTGTTTCTGACATCTCCAATTACCGTGCATATTTTTACTGTGGTACTGATGTTTTCGGTTTCCAGTTTTAAATGATGCAATGGGGTCTCCGCCTGATCCAGAATAATAATTTTCTTAGGATTAAACACCAATATTTGTCGGACGATTTCGCTTCCTATAGAACCTGCTGCACCAGTAATCAAAACTACCTTATCCTTTAATTGTTTCGATATGGCTTTATTGTCCAGCACTATTGGTTTTCGCTCCAGCAAATCTTCAATTTGTATGGTTTTTACTTTTTGGGAAATTTCCTTTTGATTTTCCCAATCGGAGATCAGCGGAACGGTAAATACCTTATAATTATACTCCAGACACTGGTCTACGATCACAATCTGTTCTTCTTTAGACAAACTTTTATCCGCTATAATGACACTTTCGGCACCTATAGAACGCATTAGTGTAGGCAACTTTTTCTTTTGGATTAAAATAGGCAAATCCAGCATGCGCTTAGATGCGTTTTGATTGTTCTTATCTACAAACCCGACTATTTTAAAGCGGGATGGTGTTTCAAATTTCAGCGCATTCGCTACCGAAATCGCATTGGCATCGGTTCCATAAATTATGGTTCGTATCAATTTACTGTCGTTCTTTTCTGAAAAATATAACTCAAACGTTTGCTTCACGACCACTCGGTATAAAAACAGGCCACAAAAAGAAAGTACAATATTGATAAAAAGGGCTGTATTTAAGAATGCTTTTTGTTTAAAAAAAATTTGGAAAAGAAAATTAAAAATAAAAAAAACAATCAGTACGGACATTTGTGAAAATAACAACTTGACCGCATCAATATTAGAAGAGTGCCTAATGATCCCGGAATAGGTTCTGAAAAGCCAAAAGAAAAACAAATTAGTCGCAAAAAAACCAGCAATTAAAATTGCGCTGTGGTCGGTAATAATATAATCCATTCCTGTTCCTTTAAAGATCAGAAAAGTAAACACAAAGGAGGTGGTAAGCACCATAAGATCAATTAATACGATGATCCATCGGGGCAAATAACCTAAATTATGCATGTTCAGCCTTCGGTTTATTCTTGAAAAAAATTTAGAATTAAATCGGGTTGCATTTCTGTTGGTTTCCGGGTTCAAAATTGATTGGTTTTAGGTTATGCGCTTTAAACGATATTCACGTCAAATATATGAAATAAAACATTTTCTTACACGCACTATTTTTTTTAAGCCGAACAAAAAGACTATTCCTTGTGTGTCATCAATAAAAATAGAGGTGTTTTGTCTGGATAGATGTTAGAGGAAGGAGACCAAAGAACTGTGTTCAAACGGCTTAAGTAAATTACATAAGAAATCTTTTTTAACACAGATTACACCAATTTTCACAGATTATTTTTTGAATGGGAAGAGGAAACTCAGTAACAACTATTATATACTGTCGTGTATTAAAAATAGAGGTGTTTTGTCTGGATAGATGTTAGAGGAAGGAGACCAAAGAACTGTGTTCAAACGGCTTAAGTAAATCACATAAGAAATCTTTTTTAACACAGATTACACCAATTTTCACAGATTATTTTTTGAATGGGAAGAGGAAACTCAGTAACA
>NZ_RYDO01000004.1:0-57536 GCF_003984855.1 Flavobacterium sp. GSP6 | reverse complement strand
CACATAAGAAATCTTTTTTAACACAGATTACACCAATTTTCACAGATTATTTTTTGAATGGGAAGAGGAAACTCAGTAACAACTATTATATACTGTCGTGTATTAAAAATAAACAAAATGACGCAACAGATTGATATTAAATTACTTTTTACAATAATGCTCCTTTTGACTTTATGACGTTTAAACTTTCAACTTCCTTATTTCATCTATTTTCGCTGTGCCAAAATTATTCGGAAATTTTGTTTTTGGACTGTAGCTATAACTACCCGTACTGCATCATTTGTCTAAATACTGCGCCCGAAATGCTTACAACTTATGCTTCAGCAATCCCAGCAGGTATTCTCCGTAACCTGATTTCCTCAAAGGCTCGGCCAGATCTTTCAATTGTTGCTCACTAATGAAACCCTGTCTCCACGCAATTTCTTCAATACAGCCCACTTTCAATCCTTGACGCTCTTCAATAACCTGAACAAATTGTCCCGCCTGCATTAAGCTATTAAAAGTACCGGTATCTAGCCAGGCCGTACCTCTGCTTAAAATTCCTACTTTCAAAGCCCCTTTTTCCAAGTACACTTTATTTACATCAGTAATTTCATATTCCCCTCTAGCACTTGGCTTGATATTCTTGGCAATTTCCACTACTGAATTATCATAAAAATACAAACCGGGTACCGCATAATTTGATTTGGGTTCTAACGGTTTCTCTTCAATAGAAAGCGCTTTAAAATCAGCATCAAATTCGACTACACCGTATCGTTCCGGGTCTGAAACATGATACGCAAATACGACCCCACCTTTAGGATTGGTATTGGATTGCAACAATTCATCCATATTGGATCCAAAGAAAATATTATCCCCTAAAACCAAAGCTACGCTGTCTTTCCCTATAAATTCTTCTCCAATAACAAAAGCTTGCGCTAATCCATTAGGAATGGCCTGCTCCGCATAACTAAATTGACAACCAATTGAAGACCCATCGCCTAATAATTTTTTAAAATTAGGCAAATCATGAGGAGTTGAAATAATTAATATTTCATTGATTCCCGCCATCATCAAAGTAGACAATGGATAATAAATCATGGGTTTGTCATAAACCGGCATCATTTGTTTGCTCATGGCCAGTGTTAACGGATGTAAACGGGTCCCGGAACCTCCGGCTAATATAATTCCTTTCATATATTCTTTATTTTTTTGCCACAAAGGCACTAAATTTCACAGGTATAATTTTTAATCTAAAATAATTTATTTTTTTAACTAATACCTTACAAAGGAAGTTTTTTCTATAGTTAAATCTACATCAATTAAAAAAACGGACAACTGATCACTAAACAATGATCACTGATCACTGATCACTGACCACTAATTATACTGCTTCTCGTAATAATTTGCATACTCCCCCGAAGTAATATTATTCAGCCAGGTTGGATTTTCCAAATACCAATTTACGGTCCTTTCCAATCCTTGTTCAAAAGTAACCGATGGTTTCCATCCCAATTCTCTGTTTATCTTACTGGCATCAATAGCATAACGCAAATCATGTCCGGGACGGTCTTTTACGTACGAAATTAATTGTTCCGAAGTTCCGGACGCCCTTCCTAATTTCTCATCCATTATTTTGCAAAGCAATTTAACCAAATCAATATTTTGCCATTCGTTAAATCCACCAATATTATACGTATCATGGTTAACTCCTTCATGAAAAACCAAATCAATAGCTACCGCATGATCTTCTACAAAAAGCCAATCGCGGGTATATTTCCCGTCACCATAAACGGGTAAGGGTTTGTTTTGAATGATATTATTGATGAATAATGGAATCAATTTTTCAGGAAAATGAAACGGCCCGTAATTATTGGAACAATTGGTCAACACATAAGGCAAGCCATACGTTTCTCCATACGCTCTGACAAAATGATCCGAACTGGCTTTTGAAGCCGAGTACGGAGAATTAGGATCATACGCAGTAGTCTCCGTAAACAATCCTTCGGCACCTAAACTGCCATAAACCTCATCGGTACTGATGTGGTAAAAACGTTTTCCTTCGTAATTGCCTTGCCAAGTAGCCTTAGCCGCATTCAATAAATTCATCGTTCCGATAACATTTGTTTTCACAAAAGACAACGGATCGGTTATAGAACGATCCACGTGAGATTCGGCAGCTAAATGCAAAACACCATCAAATTGATGCTCCGCAAACAATTGATCAATGAATGGCGCATCAACGATATCTCCTTTTATAAAAGTATAGTTAGGCGCTTTTTCAATATCAACAATATTTTCGAGATTCCCAGCATACGTGAGTGCATCCAAATTAACAATTTGATATTGCGGATACTTCTTTACAAAAAGCCGTACGACATGGGACCCAATAAAACCGGCCCCACCGGTGATTAGTATTTTTTTCATTTTTAGATTTTATTTTTAATTCGTTTTAACAAAACTTCCCTAAATTTATTTTTTGTTTCCCCCTGGCCCAGAGCGTGCGAAAAATAAAATTTAGTCAGTTTCTTTTTTGTTTCCCCTGGCCTAGAGCGTGCGAAAAATAAAATTTAGTTAGTTTCTTTTTTGTTTCCCCCTGGCCTAGAGCGTGCGAAAAATAAAATTTAGTTAGTTTCTTTTTTGTTTCCCCTGTCCTAGAGCGTGCGAAAAATAAAATTTAGTTAGTTTCTTTTTTGTTCCCCCGGCCTAGAGCGTGCGGAAAATAAAATTTAGTTAGTTTCTTTTTTGTTTCCCCCTGGCCTAGAGCGTGCGAAAAATAAAATTTAGTTAGTTTCTTTTTTGTTTCCCCCTGGCCCTAAAGGGAGCAAAAAAGAAACACAAAATCCGATTTAAAATTAACAGGCTTTATTTAAATTACGTTTTGGATTTTCGGCTCTCTTTAGGGGTGGGACAAAACGGAAATTTTACACAACCCCTAACTCATAACCCACCTTTCATACAAACAGCTAAACTCTCTTTATAATCCGGAACAACAATACCATAAACTCGTTTAATCTTGCTTTTATCCAATAAAGAAAAAGCTGGACGTTTGGCAGGTGTAGGATAAGCCGCTGAGGGAATTCCTTTCACTTCACAAGTATACCCACCAATTTCCTGGATTGCCAGGACAAAGTCATACCAGCTGATTTCTCCTTCATTCGAATAATTATAGATCCCTGAAATCCACTCTGGTGCTGTTACAATAGTCATCATGGCCTGAGCTAAATCGGCAGCATAAGTAGGCGAACCAATCTGATCGTTAACCACACTGATCGTATCTCGTTCTTGTAATAATCGTTGCATGGTTTTTACAAAATTGTTCCCAAATCTGCTATACACCCATGAAGTTCTAATGATAATTGCATCGGGATTTAATTTCAAACAAGCCAACTCTCCCGCTCTTTTGGTTACTCCATACACATTAACAGGTTGCGTTAGGGCCTCCTCGCTCAATGCGACAGCTGATGTCCCATCAAAAACGTAATCAGTAGAAATATGAATTAGTTTTACAGAATGATCTTTCGTATATTGAGCAATAATGGCGACCGCTAAATGATTAACAATATCCGCTAATTCGTGTTCTGTTTCTGCTTTATCAACGGCTGTATAGGCACCACAATTTAAAATGATATTTGGAGAAATTGCCTCTAATTGACTTTGTAAAATCGACAAATTATCCAAGGACACTTGCGTTCTGTCTGCAAAAACCCATTCGAATTGGGAGTAATTATTAGACAATACCTTTAATTCCGAACCCAATTGCCCTTTGGCACCAATAACTAGTATTTTTTTCATTTTTATTTTTTCAACGCCAAAAACATTTGGCATAAAAGATTCCGGTTACCCTTTTATATTTAATAAACCACTGATCTACAAACTAACTTTATTTTTTAGCTAAAGCTTCAGAAATTTACCTTGCTAATCTGGCTTTCAAACGTAATGATTAAAATTAACTCAAAATCTAATTGACAACTTTTAACGGTAAATTTTTAAACAATGAAACATTTTTTAAGACTTTAGGCAGTCTTAAATGGAATCGATCGTTACCCTAGACTATTCTCACTTTTGTAAAACAATTTCCCAATTTTGTTAATATGCGAAAGCAAATCAACATTTGATATTTTTCGTTTTAGAGACAAATCTATTTTATAAGGGAGTAATAAATCATCTAATGCATTCTCTATTTCTAAAAACTCTGGAAAAGTTAATGAATTCTCGATGATCGTCAAATCAATATCAGAACCTGCTTTAAAATTCCCTTTAGCTCTAGAACCATAAATAACAACGCTATCAATTCCTTCATAGCTTGCAAAAACCTGATTTATTTTGTCTATATCTTTCTGTTTTAAGCCAAATTGTATCATTCTAAAATTCTTTCATTTTTTCTTTAAAAGAGACAAACAAATCGTAATACTGATTTAATATTCTGTCTCTAATATCGTTTGCTGTACTTACGTTATAAGTAAGCGTAGATTGGTTTCTACTTTTTATCATTTCCATCCATTGTGCCCCATCCTGAATCAATCCTTTTTGAAAGGCTTCTCTTGTAGCATCTCTAGACCCCGTGATAGTCGTATTTCCCTGGTATTCAAAATAATCTTTCATTACATTCCAAGCCAACTCATGTGTAAATTCAAAAGCTTGAATAAGCCCTAGTTCTTCCAATTCATTCAAATTACCTTTCGCTATGAATTTCTGCAACTGTCCCAGTGCTTTCAGATAATTTCCAAAACGTTGTTTACATCGAATATCTTCTTCCATATTTTAGTTCCATTTAAATTTTTTTTACTTTAATCGCCAAAAATATTTTAACTCTGTAACAAAAACTTTTCCGGAGCACTGCCGCTGGTTAAACCAACAATCGTAATGCCCTTAACGTCTCCTTTGCAAACTTTACATGTAAAACCAAATTTTGATATAACCACAACTTTAAACCTAAAACCTAGCGCCCAAAACCTAACACCAATTTCAAAACTCCCAATCAATATCCTCAAAACTCGGCAAAACCAAATCCTTTTGAGAAACAATAACTTCATCAGGACTCACTTGCCAATCAATGGCCAAAGTAGGATCATCATACCGAATCCCTCTTTCGCTCTCCTTATGATACAATTGATCTACTTTGTATAGCACCGAAGCAGTTTCACTCAAAACCGAAAAACCATGGGCAAAACCGTGGGGAACCATCAATTGTTTTTTATTGGCTGCACTTAAAATCACACTAAAATGCTGTCCATAAGTAGATGAGTTTTTGCGTAAATCGACCGCCACATCAAGGATTTCTCCTTCAAGCACACGCACCAATTTAGCTTGTGCAAAAGGATTAATCTGCAAATGCAATCCCCGAATCACCCCGCGTTTGGAGAAAGACTGATTGTCTTGTATAAATTGATAGGACATCCCATGTTCATGAAATTGAGCCTGATTGTAGGCCTCAAAAAAATAACCCCTCGAGTCTTCAAAAACTGTTGGGGTAATAAGTACTAAATCTTTTATATTTGTTTTTTCAATGGTCATCTTGTAATTGTAATTTTATTTATTCTATCATTTAATTATAAGTAAGTCGAAAGTTTAAAAGTCGTAAAGTCAAAAGAATTAACTTTAAGTAAAACAGCTTTAAATCAAATTTTTACATGATTTTATCCTGATTTTAAAATACGACATTATACCAGGGTTATTACTTAATACAGAAAGCCAAACAACCACAATGGAATTTTATTTTGAAAACCATACTCAATATCGTCTGCGGCGATATAGGAATTTTCGATACCTTCAATTTGTTTCATCGACTTATCCTTTCCTCCAATTTCAAAAGAATATAAATCATTTACAAAAAAATCAGTTTTTTCGTGATGGCTCAACTTATTTTTATACCCCAATTGATTTGCAAAAAAGGTCCCTCTAGCGTTACCAATAGTAGCTTTTGAAGGAGAAAGTGTAAACATTAAATTTGTGTTTTCTAAATAAATCTTAGCTGGTTTTTGCAATTTCACACTTCCTTTAGCTTCTTTTTGCAAGTTAATGGTCAAACCTACTTCTTCCAAATAATGTAGATAAGTCATTAAAGTAGTTCTATTTATACCAATTTTATCACTTAAATTACTCACATTAGGTATAAAAGGAACCGATTCAGAGATTATAGCCAACAATTGTTTGATTTTTGGAACAAAGCCCAAATCAACACCTCGCAATAAAGGTAACTCCATTTTCATTGTGGGATATTCTTTTATATCATTACGAATCCTACTAAAACCAATAAAAGATTACAGTAGTTTATTTTCAATCGAATTTATTGCACTAAATGGAATTGCCGTAATAGAATTGCTCCTTTTTTGAACCAAGTCACCCCCATAAATCACATATCCCCCTTCTTTCTGAGCTAGTTTATTCCAATAAACAACTCCTTTAAAATAATCAATGGTTATTGTTTGCCCTGATTTTATCTCAATAGGAATTATATCCATCCCATTATCAATAATCAAGTCTATTTCTTTCCCTAAATTATCTCTCCAAAAATAAAGGTTATTGGTCTTGGCTTTATTAAATCTACTTTTAAGAAAATCAACAATAATCAAATTTTCAAAAAGCGCACCTCTAAATGGATGAACGTCAATTTGCTCACTATTTTGAATTCCCAATAAGGCAGACGCTAATCCCGTATCATAGAAATATAATTTAGGCATTTTTACAACTCTTTTGTTAAAATTAGAGTGATACGGTTGTAAACGGAACACTACAAAACTAGCTTCCAAAACACTAATCCAAGAACTAATCGTCTTTGTATCAACACCTATTTCTACCGCCAAACTATTCATATTCAACAACTGACCAATTCTACCAGCACATAATCGCAAGAATTTTTCAAAAACCACCAAATTGGTTATATTCTTAATCAGCCTAACGTCTCGCTCAATATATGTTCTAATATAATTTGAATACCACTGCGTAGTATCAACAGTGTCATTATATAACGAAGGATAGCAACCTTTAAAAATAGTCTGGCTAATAGTACGCTCCTTATCACCTATTTCGTGCAAAGTCAGTGGTAACAGATTAAGATAACCCACTCTTCCTGCTAAGCTCTGAGATATGCTTTCCTGCAACAAAAAATTATTTGAACCCGTTATAATAAATAAACCTTTTACAACTGATTCATCAAGGATTTGTTGCAAATAGGAAAAAATATCTGGAACTCTTTGCGCCTCATCAAATATTGCTCCATTGGGATAGTTTGACAAAAAGCCTCTTGGGTCTTCAATAGCAAACAAACGAATGTCGGGATTTTCAAAACTCACATACTCCTTGTCTTTAAAAATCCACCGTACCAAGGTAGTCTTACCAGACTGTCTCGGTCCAACCACGGCAACTGCTTTAAACTGCTTTGCCAAAGCTATAATTTCTTTTTCTGCTTCTCTACGTATCATTCTACAAATCTATACAATTACGGAATCAAATTCCATAATTGTATAGATTTTTTTAATCTGCGCCAATCTGCGTGAAATTTTTTTAACGCATCGGCGTGAAACTTTTCTATTTAAAACAATCAATATCAAATCGATATTCATCTTGAATTTCTCCTAACAAATAATCTCCCATGACTAATAATTTTGCTCCTTTCTTGAGTGCTTGAATACTACTTACGTACCCTTGAGGAATATAGAGAATATCAAGTGTTTCAGCATTTATTTATAATAAAAGAGAGTGATTTTAACCTTTTGGAAGGATTCTCCCAATTATCAATGGCAATCAATTCAATTTTAAAACTACCTTGTACAACAGAAAACCACCGTTGCTCTGTGCGGTGTCCTTACCACCCACGAACAAATGTGGTTTCGCTATTTTCTATGAGATAAATTCTTTTTATAGCCGTTGCATCAAAAGAATTATTAAATCGAAGGGTACCTCTAGTATCAGAATGATTTCCTCCTATAATTATTTTTGAAATTATTTTATTGGCAGTTGCAAATAGAACGTATTATTTGTCATCATAATGAAATCTACATTGAATAATAATACATTTTTGATCAATCCCTTTTGTTCCTTTTATGGAATAAACTAATCTATGTTCACCTGTAATTCTTCTTGACCAAAATCCTTTTAACCCAAACTTTAAAGGTTCTGGTTTTCCAATCCCTTTAAAACAATTTTGCTTAATTGATTTTATTAACTCTTTAATTTTATCAAGTACATCAGCATCATTTTCTATCCAATAGGTAAAATCTTCCCAACCATGACTTGTAAATTCGATATTCATATGAAGATAATATTTGTTTTTGTCTTTCTCGATAGCTGTCGGGAGGAATCGCCATTCTTCATTCCAGTTTGTGATTTAGAATCATTGCGATTTCATGATTTTGTAAATTCTATTAATCTAATGAATAGGGAATTGTTTCTCCTTCCTTTAGTTGACCAATAGATTCTTGAAGTCTATTCCTATTACTCTTGGTGGATAACAGATGCTCTGTTTCCAAAAGTGAATTATATTCTTGAATTGACATAATGACAACCGCTTCATTCTCTTTATTTCTAGGAACTACAATTACTTCCATCGATTGAGAAACATAATCAAAGTATTCTTTCATCCCTTTTCTTAATGCTGAAATTGTTATCGCTTTCATAATTTATTATTTTTTTTACAAATGTACAAAAAAATGTACTTAATATTGTACCACTTAACAATGTTTTATTTACGGGGATATCTGGATATTTTTACACGCCGATTTTCGCAGATTCTTTAAAATCTTTAAAAAATAGGCGCTACTCTGCACTTTTTTAATCTGCGCCAATCTGCGTGAAATTTTTATTTAGAAATTAGTTACGTTGTTTAAAAAAAGCATGGACAACTGCCGAAATCCGCTCCCTGTCCTCATTCGTCAAATTAGAACCGGAAGGCAAACACAATCCGTTTTCAAATAAAGTTTCAGCAACTGTACTTCCATAGTATGGGTACTTCTCAAAAATAGGCTGTAAATGCATTGGTTTCCACAGAGGACGACATTCAATATTGGCTTGCTCGAAAGCCAACCGTAAAGCTTCTCTATTAATTCCTTTCACTGCATTAGGTTCCACCACAATGGAACTCAGCCAGTAATTAGCAAAATAATCATCATTTGGAGCTTCAAAAACGGTTACTGCTGCAATATCACTGAATAAATCGACATAAAAAGCATGCATTTTTCTTCGCAAAGCCACATGATCGTCTAAAACTTCCATTTGACCGCGGCCGATACCAGCACAAATATTACTCATTCTATAATTATACCCTATTTCACTGTGCTGGTAATGAGGAGCATCATCTCTCGACTGGGTCGCAAAAAACACAGCTCTGTCTTTCAACTCCTTTGTTCGAGTAACAATAGCACCACCTCCGGAAGTGGTAATGATTTTATTCCCATTAAAAGATAAAACCCCTATATCCCCAAAAGTACCGCACTTCTGACCTTTATAAGAACTTCCCAAAGCCTCTGCACTGTCTTCTAGAATTGGAATACCATATTTATCCGCTATTGTTCTAATTTCATCAATTTGATACGGCACACCATACAAATGCACTGCAATAATCGCTTTAGGCGTTTTTCCTGTAGCAATTCGGTCTACAATAGCTTCTTCTAATGCAATTGGGCATAAATTCCAAGTATCAATTTCGCTGTCAATAAAAACAGGAATTGCCCCTTGATACAATATAGGATTAGCCGAAGCCGAAAAAGTCATGCTTTGACAAAGTACTTCATCACCTGCCTGAACTCCTAATAAAATCAGACCTAAATGTATCGCTGCTGTACCCGAACTTAAAGCTCCGACATGAGTTTCATTTCTTAAGTAATTTTCAAGGGCCTGCTCAAAAGCATCAACATGAGGTCCTCCAGTAGTAATCCAATGTGTTGCTAAAGCTTCTTGGATATACCGTTCTTCAAAACCACTTCGCTGAGACAATGATAAAAAAATTCGATTTTTACTCATTGAGTTTCCAATAATTGGCTTCGTAACGAACATCATCATCACTAACATTGTGCAATGGTAAAGTCGAAAACGATAATAGTTTCGAATGGGATTCTAAGGATTCAATAGCATTGGCGTAACCAGCCGGAATATGCAGCATTTTACTTTCTGACGCTAATAAAGTAACGGTCTCAATTGTTAAATCTTTAGAAGGTTGCTCCCAATCATCAATTTTCACATAATGAATCCTGAAAGAACCACTCAAACAATAAAAATTTTTGGAGTCTAATTTATGTCCTTGCCATGCACGCACAGGATGCGCATCAGAATTGCTGATAATATAAAATCGTTCAATTCCATTAAAACTAAAATCATTGACGTAGGATACCGTACCGCAGTGATCCGAAAAATTTCCTCCTGCAATTATTTTAGGTTTCATGTATATAATATTTTGTCATTATAAAATAGTCCTGGTATCAGTTCGAGCGCAGTCAATCACCTAATACTTCATAATTCCTTAACTCGACTGCCGATACCTTCAAACTGAACCCTGAACACTCTTGTTACCACTCCTTAATTGTCCTTAAATAAAAAGCATAAAAAAACAACATTTAAAATTAAAAGGAGGACTGCCAGTGGCAGTCAGGTAAATAAATACAACCATTTTTACGCTTTTGATTTGCAGGCTTGATTTTTTGTTTTTTTTGCTTCAAGGCAAAAGAAAAAGTTAAACAACGATCACTTATAATTAAAGTGAAGTGAGATAAAAAGTAAAAACTCATCTCATTCTCTCTAACCAAATTAACAGTTTACTGTTTTATATTTTTTATGCAACAAATAAAATTTCATACAATAAATAAGCAGCAATGGCACAATAACAAGCCCAAACAAAATAAAATCCGAAACGTTTTGATACAAACCAAGTACCATTACCGAAACAATAATCTGAACCATACCATAAAACGCCGCAATCAATCGGTGTTGAATTTTATATTCATTACTCAAAACCTGATAGAAATGCAAACGATGTGCCTCAAAAATATTGTGTTTTAAATACAATCGGTGCAGGATTGTACAAATAGCATCAACTCCATAAACCGCTAAAAATAAAAGCCAAACCAAAGAATTTGTGACCAGAATAAGTTTCAAAACCAGATAAATTACCCAAAAAGCAATCGCAATACTGCCCACATCTCCGGCAAAACATTTGGCCTTTTTTCTATAATTAAAAAATAGAAAAACCAAACTAGCAAGCATCGCATATAGTATAAAAGCACCATCAATAAATACCTGGATATTTTGATTCACATACAACAATGACCCCATCACCACCAAAGTATACAATCCCGTTATTCCATTGATACCATCCATGAAATTATACGCATTAATCAAACCTATGGCTAGAATATAAGCGAATACAATTCCTAAAACGGGAACAGAATTAAAAACACCTAAATCGTAAAAAATTACGCTGATGGCGAGAAAATGAACCGAAATTCTAATTTTATTAGACAAACTCTGAATGTCATCCCAAAAACTCACGACAGTTACCAAAGTAATTCCTGTAAAAAAAAAGCAATTATTTTGGAGGTGCTGTGCAAAATAAAGTAAAGCCGCAAACCAAAAAATGATACCGCCTCCTCTAAGCGTAATTTCAGTATGTGCTGACCGATGATTGGGTTTGTCCACGATGTTGTACCGATCAGCTACTTTGAAATAAAGCAATTCCAGTAAGAATAGAACAACAGTAATAAGTAAGTATTGCATTTTTATAGTGAAAAAGTATTTTTTATTTATTTTTGGAAAACCGCTGTCAATAATTATAATCTAAATGCCAATAATAATAATAATAATAATAATAATAATAACCCGTAGGGTCCAACTATTTAAAACCTCAGTTTGAGTATTTTTGTGAAGTAAAACGGAACAAAGCTTCTCGATACGCTTCGCACTCGAAGTGACGTGTATCGAGAACCGATTTTAGTACTAATTTTCTTATTATCGATATAATCCCGCCCAAATGCGGGATCACTCGAACTTACGGAAATTTTTATCAATATCTAATTACACCTAACGGTTTAGCACTATGAATACTCTTGTGGTTATTTTATCTCCTATCGCCCAAAATCATCCTGAACCCGCACAATATCATTCTCATCAGATGGATTTTCCGCATCGGTATGTTGCCAAATTTCAGCAATAACACCCCAATCTTGAAGCCCTACTAGACGATGGCGTTCTCCTTGCTGCAAAGTAATCGTATCGCCTTTTTTTAATACTTCAAGTTGTCCTTGTACATCATCTTCACTGCGAATAACACCTGCTTCTCCATCAATTAACCGCCATATCTCAGCCCTCCGGTGATGGTATTGCCAGGATAATCGTTGATGAGGCGCTACTAACAATATTTTTGGACTCAATTTTCCGGATATCTTAAGAGATGCTACATCCAATCCTTCAAAATAGTGGTTGGCAAATTGCTGTGCTTGATTTTCGTCAATAACAAAAAAACCGCCCCAAGGGCGATTGTCATCATAGGATGCTATTGTAAATCCCTCTTGTTTTAAGGATTCATTTATTTGATTAAATATGGTAGTTTTCATTTACATTTTACTTTACAAATTATCACTTTTTTTACTGAAAATCAACACCAAAATTTTCAGTCATTTGCATTGATACTTGTTTAATTTCTTGTTCTTTCTCTTTAGGATAAATTAATAACACATTGGCATCATCAACAATAATATAATTTTCAAGCCCGTCTATAACAACCCCTTTTCCTTTTGGCACTTGTATTAAGCAATTCGTAGTGTTGCTTAGATGCTTTTGAGAAACGGTAACCGAGTTATTAAAAGCATCTTTCTCAGCTATTTCATGCAGGGAAGCCCAAGTACCCAGATCTGACCAACCGATATCAGCAGGAATGGTGTAAACATTGGTAGCCTTTTCTAAAATAGCATAATCTATAGAAATATTCGGGCTTTTAGGATAGTTTTCCGTTATAAATGCTACTTCTGAATTGGTATTATAGACATCATTTCCTTGAATGAATAATTCATGTATTTCGATTGCATGTTGTTTAAAAGCGTTTTGAATACTTTGGGCACGCCAAATAAAAATTCCTGCATTCCACAAATATGCTCCGCTAGCGATATATTCTTGGGCTTTTTCGAGAATAGGTTTTTCAAGAAAACAAGCTACTTTATGAACGCCATCAATCCCTTCTTTCTGGAAATTGATATACTCATAACCCGTATCCGCTCGTGTTGGGCTAATTCCCAAAGTCACCAATGCATCGTTTGTTGCGGTATAATGCAAAGCCTGCGAAATTTTATCCAAAAATTCAGTTTCCTTCAAAATCAAATGATCCGATGGTGCCACCACTATATTGGCATCTGGATTTTGTTTCAAAATTTTGTAGGAGGCATAGGCAATACAAGGTGCTGTATTGTTGCGACTCGGCTCTAATAAAATATTAGCAACAGGAATCCCCACCAATTGTTCTTGTATCAAACCCAAATACTGTTTATTACTCAGTATAAAAATATTTTCTTTAGGACATATTTTCTCAAATCGCTCATAAGTTAATTGCAATAACGATTTTCCTGTGCCCAGAAAATCAATAAACTGCTTGGGAAAGTGGTTGCGGCTTTTAGGCCAAAACCGACTGCCCACGCCACCAGCCATGATTAGGACGTAGGTGCTTTTGTTATTTTCTATCATTGTAATCTTTAATTATAATATCTTATACATTCTCAATTCTTATTAAAATACCAAAAAACTTTAAACACCTGACTATTGACTTGAAACTTTAAACAATTTTAAACCTTAAACCAATCTAAAACTTCTTGTGACTCCCATCCTGCAATTTCTCTTGCTTTTGCATCATCAAACGTCAAATCTGAAGTTATTTTTTTAATTTTTAAGGAATTAATTGGTACTTTATTACCCAATAAATCACCTACATGTCCCATTACTTTAGCAATAAACAAAGGCAAATTATAAGGTTTCTTTTTATTTTTTTGTTTTGAAATTGCATTACTTAGTTCATCAAAATCAGGGTGATGTCCATCGGTCAGATTATATATTCCCCCAACAAGGGCAACTTTAGGGATAAAGGAAGCTACATCTTCCGCTAGTACCATACTTTTCCTCGCTTTTCCACCTCCAATATTAAAATAATATCCTTTATCAATTGCCTTTATCATTGCCCCTAGGTTACCTGGAGGGTTTTCACCTACCAATAGTGGTAAACGCAAAATAGTGCAAACCACATTATTTTGTTTACACCATTTTGTTATTAATTTCTCTGCCTTTATTTTGCTAAAACCATAAGGATCCTTAGCTTGTAGCGGATATTCTTCGTTGATTTTATCACCACTTTCTTGACCATATACGGAAACTGAACTGATAAAAACGAATTGCTTTGGAGCACCAACTTTTTCTAATCCTTTCAATAAATTTTCAGTACCTACGACATTCACTTCATGAAACTGTTTTTTCTCAGCATCCGTTTTAGGCACAGAATGTGCTTTTCCTGCAGCATGAATAACTAATCCAAAATTCTGATTAAAAATAGGGATATCATTTTCTAAAGAAACCAAGTAATCCCCAGATGTTCTGGACAAACTAAAAAGATCATTCGCGATCGATAACTTAATAAAAATCAATTTGCCCAAAAAGCCATTTGCTCCTGTAACTAATACTTTCTCCATAATAAACACTAAAGAACTTTTTTCTTAAAAAAATTACAAATCGTTGATAGTCTTTTTTAAAAGAACAGACCATTTATCACAAATTACTTTTTTGGAAAAACAATCTTGATAAATTCGAAATGAATTTTCTTTCATTTTGGAGATCATTTCCGGATTATTCGCGATATCACATAAAACATTAGCTACCTCGTTAAGATTAGATTTTTCTAAATGAAAACCTAAATTGTATTTGCTAGTCCAAATACAGAGAGCAGAATTCTGAGCCCCAGAAAAAAGTACTGCTTTTCCTATCGCCAATGCTGAAAAATATTTGGATGGAACAGAAATACCAGTCCAATCCTCTTTTAAACTGATTAACATCAAATCTGCCGATGATAATCTTTCTTCTAGCTCTAGATCTGTTTCAACGAAACCTCCAAAACTTATATTTGTATCATTTTCATCAACTTGAGACTTTAAATCTTCAAATCGGTTTCCAAATCCAGCAAAACAAAAACCTACAGAAGCATTCCTTTTGTTTAATTCTCTTGCAAGTTGCAAAAAATTGTCAAATTCATGAGCATTACCAATTGTTCCAGTATACAACAAAGTCAGGTTTGCATTTTTAAACAACTTTTTACGTGTTTCAATGTGGGGTTGTAACATTTCAATTGGCTCTACGAAAGACCAAGGCGGCAAAGTTTCTTCTTTTACTGAATGATTATACTGTCTATAGATATCCCTCATACACGGACCAATATCTACAATTACATCTAACTTTCCATAGCAAAATTTCGCAATACTTTTTAATACTTTTCCCGAAAAACTAAATGATTTTCCTTTTGACACAATAATTGCCTCTGGATATAAATCAAAGCCCCACATTAAAATTTTAGTCTTTCTTTTGAATAATTTAATAAAGGGTACTAACAAATAAACAAAAGGAGGATTCGTACCAATGATAATTGCATCATAACGTCCTATAAAGGGCAATTTAACAATCCAAGATAAAATCAACCAAAATGAAGTAAGTAATCTTTGAATATTCTTTTTTTGATTGAAAGGCGGTATATAAATTCTTCTATATTTTACCCCATTCCAAACACCTTGTTTTGGCGTAATTATATTTTTATGATCTACATAATATCTGTTACCTACCATTGCGGTCACGTCCCAACCTCTAGCAACTAATTCTTCTGAAAGCTCAGAAATATGTCTAGCTGTATTAATTTTATCCGGCCAAAATATATGATTAAAAATTAAGATCTTATTATTCATTATTCAATTTTATACTTCCAAAAAAGTATTGATTTATAAAAAAGAAAGAATTCTAAATAAATTTATTTAGAATTCTTTCTTTTTACTATTATTATTTTTTAGACTTTTCAACTTGTTCATTGATCCATGTAAAAGTTTTTATCATTCCTTTTTCAAGTGATTCTGATACCCTCCAACCAATTTTCTCTTCATACAATTTATTGTCAGAATTACGACCTCGTACTCCCTCAGGACATTTAAATCCATATTTTTGAATAAACTCTTCTCCTGCAATGTTTTTAATTGCAATATTTTTACCGCTAATTTTTATTGCCATTTCAGCTAATTGATTAATCGTAACCATTTCATCTGACCCAATATTTACGGGGCCTAAGAAATCACTTTCCATCATCCTCAGAACTGCCTCAACACATTCATCAACATAAAGAAAACTTCTAGTTTGTAGTCCATCACCCCATACTTCAAAAGAACTTCCTACAGCTGTTTCAGACGCTTTTCTGGACATTGCGGCAGGTGCTTTTTCTTTTCCACCCATCCAAGTCCCCTGTGGACCAAAAATATTATGAAATCTAGCTACTCTTACATCTAATTTATAATTCCTATTAAAAGCAAAATACAAACGCTCACTAAATAATTTTTCCCATCCATACTCTGAATCTGGATTTGCTGGATAAGCCGAAGATTCTTCACAATTCGGATTTTCTGGATCCAATTGATTGTGTTCTGGATACATACAGGCCGAAGATGAATAAAACACCTTTTTAATGTTTTTCTTAACACACTCATGAACCACATTCAGATTGATTAGTGCTGAATTATGCATTACATTAGCATCATTGTCGCCTGTAAAAATATAACCTGCTCCCCCCATATCTGCAGCCAATTGATAAACCACGTCATATCCTTCACCTATAACCAGTTCAACAGCTTTAGGATCACGTAAATCCGCTAAAATAAATTCATTACAAATTTCTTGATGATCAAAATACTCATGATTTTTGATATCTGCGATTCTCACATAACAACCTTCATCTTTCAATCTTTTTCCAAGGTGGCCACCTATAAAGCCCCCACCGCCTAAGATGACAACTCTTTTTTTTGTTTTCATTTTGCTTTTTCTTATTTTATATTAAATTATATATTATGATCTATTTAAATCTAGATAAACTTGCAAGGTTTCTTGATAGCATTTTTCCCAAGAAAAATTACCAACTTGATCAAAGCCTTTTTTTATTATTGCTATTCTGTTTTTTTCAATATGTAATACAGCTTCATTAAAAAGAGAAATTTTTAATTGATCTATTAAAACACCTGCATTACCAGCAACCTCAGGAATTGAAGAATTATTATATGCAATAAACGGGCATCCCGCCTTCATAGCTTCTAATAAAGGAATACCAAAACCCTCATAGGATGAGGGATAAAGTAAAGCAAAAGCGGTATTATATAGCACATTTAACTCTTTATTCTCTATGTTTATATGTAATTCCCAACGATCAGGAATTAATTCATTTAACATCAATATTTCACTATCATTTAAATCACCACCCACAATCTTCAACGAAAAATCTTTTGTTTGAGCAAGGGCTTTTACAGTGAAATCAAAATTTTTATATTTAGCTCTTGAACCAACAAATAAAAAAAAAGAAGAATTATTATTTTCTCTTATTAATTCTGGTATTTTAAAATAATCCAAAGAAACACCATTATAAACAACCCTTATTTCTTTACTTGAAAATTGTGGATAGAAATACAACAAATCTTTTTTGGTGTTTTCTGATATACATATTACAACATCAGCTGCATTAATGGCTTTTTTCTTTTGATAGCAATGAACCCATTTTTTTAGACCTTTACTAAAATACTCATAAGTAAAATCATGAACAGTTACAACCTCTTTAACGTTATTCCTCTTCTTTACAACTTTAGTTAAAGTTCTATAATATGTAGAATGAAAAATAAAATCCTTATTACTTATTTTTAAATTGATTTCTCGATATCTAGAAAAATAATTGGATAGTTTAGTTTTCTCATTAATAAAATGATTTTCTTGAATTTTTAATTCCTTTCTAAAAATATTTTCTTTCTTGCCATTTTCCTCAATAAATAAATGCTCACTATCTGATTGGATTAACATCCTGTTAATTATTTCATACCAATAAACTGAAACACCTCCTGATTTTTGAAGAGAAAAAGCTATTAAGTCAATAATTACATTCATTATGAAGATATTTTGGGTTTAATAATTGATAAAAGAAAAGTTGTGAACAATAAAAAAAAGCTGTTAAGACTTAAACCAAACTTTTTTATTTACGTAATCAGTATAACTATATATTATTCTCAAAACTTTTGTAGAGACACTATCAACATTATAATCTTCAACTAATTTAATATTATCAGCATTCTCTTTATGTTGACTTGTCACTAAATTAATAGCATTTATTACCTTATCAGATTCTAAACCACACATTACAAGAGTCCCTACATCCATTCCTTCAGGTCTTTCATGTGCTTGTCTAATTGTTACAGCGGGAAAATTTAATATAGAAGATTCCTCCGTAATTGTTCCGCTATCCGAAATAACGCATGCCGAATTTTGCTGAATTTTGATATAATCGAAAAAACCTAAAGGATTAAGAAATTTAATATTCTCATTCAAGCTTAAATCTTTAACTTCATTTAATCTTTTTCTTGTTCTAGGATGAGTTGAAACAATTACCGGCTTCCCAAATTTAATTGCAATTGCATTTAACGAATTCAAAAAATTTAGAAAATTCACTTCATTGTCAACGTTTTCTTCTCTGTGTGAACTAACTATAAAATATTCATTTTTATTTAACTTCAAATCTATCAGCACATTAGAATTATCTATCTGTTTTCTATAGTAGCTCAACACTTCTTTCATAGGGGAGCCAGTCTTGATAATCATTTCTGGTTTAAAACCTTCATCTAATAAATACCTTCTAGCATGTTCTGTATATACTAAATTAATATCACTTAAATGGTCGACAATTTTTCTATTAATTTCCTCAGGAACTCTCTGATCAAAACAACGATTACCAGCTTCCAAATGAAAAATTGGAATCTTTCTTCTTTTTGCTGCTATTGCAGATAAACAACTATTAGTATCTCCTAGAAGAACAATTGCATCTGGTTGCTCTTTCAACAATACTCCATCAATATTAGTTATAATATTTCCAATAGTTTGAGCCAGACTATCTCCAACAGAATTTAAAAAATAGTCAGGTTTGCGAATTTCCAAATCCTTAAAAAAAATTTCGTTTAATTCATAATCATAATTTTGTCCAGTATGTACTAAAACATGATCAACAAATTTATCAAGTTCACATATCACTCTACTCAATTTAATTATTTCAGGACGAGTTCCTACTATTGTTAATACTTTCATATTTAAATTTATATTATTTAATTTCCAATTTTTTATTTTGATCACGTTTAAAAAGCTTGATTAAAATCCCTACAATAACCAAAGTAGGTAAAAGATCCTTAAAGACAGGTGTTAAATAGAAAAACACAGAATACTTTAATGTAATAATTGAATACGAGAACAGAAAAGCATATGTTGCAATAGCCCACCACTTATCTCTTCTTCTTAAAAACCATTTGACAATAAAAGCAAAATATACCCCATTTATTAAACCTCGAAAAAAAAGATCAATTTCTCCTCCCCAGATAGCACTCTCTGCTATGGGGCCAATAGTAAAAGGGGGCACTATAGACTCCGGAAAATAATACTTAGCATACCAATACATTGGGTTTAAACTAGTATCAGAATTAAAACTGAATGGAGAGATTAAATCGTAAAAAAACATTGACCATTCCGCTTTAGGAAGCGTTCCTTGTTTTCTTTCAGAATAAAGATGAAAACTGGTTATAAATAAAGCGCCTAATTCCCCTGGAGGTTTAATTCCCTCGCCAGAAATAACTTCTTTGGTGTTTTCTACACTTCCGTCCAACAAACGTATTATTTCAACAATCGAAAAAAAAGCTAGTAAAAAAAAAGCATAAGTAATTAACTTTTTAATACTTATTACTTCAACGATATAATTGTACAGGAAAAAAACTTGCAATAAAATGATAAAAATATATATTCTTGAACCATGTGAATAGAGTAATTCATAAATACATATTAATATAACAGATATAAATATGATCCATTTGTATTTCTTAAAATTTAAGAACATTAACGTAATCACAATAACATAAAAACCACCTTTAAACCTAATTAAAACTGAAACAATTTTCCTCAAGGGTACCGCTAAATGATCGTAACGAGTATAATTATCATAATAGGTTTCAACTGGTGAAGATAATACGCTCAAGAAAAACAAACAAGTGACAATAGTAACAATTAAAGTTATTATTGAAAAATGCATAGAGCTCTTTATTTCTACACACTTAAATTTTTCTTTGCCTCTAAACGTAAAATACCCAATTGAAAAACAAAATAAAAATAAAAAATGTCTCCATAGATGAATACTTAAGTCGGTTGCTGTAATGGACATAGTGTCCAACATAACAGCAATAGGATCTCCTGGTTTGGTTAATCCGTAAACCAAAACAAGCCCGGGGACA
The DNA here is from genome assembly GCF_003984855.1 of Flavobacterium sp. GSP6. Taxonomy (NCBI): domain Bacteria; kingdom Pseudomonadati; phylum Bacteroidota; class Flavobacteriia; order Flavobacteriales; family Flavobacteriaceae; genus Flavobacterium; species Flavobacterium sp. GSP6. Next base: position 37,050 of record NZ_RYDO01000004.1, on the reverse strand, counting down.
ATTGTATAGATCACCAACAATGAACAATACACAAAACCTAAATCACAAAATAAACCTTCGCCATTTACTTTTTTTAACATAGAAATGTAAAAAAAGTAAAAAATTATTGTTACAAAAATAGGTATAAAGAGTAAAAACATTAATTCTATTTAAATTTAAATAAACTACAAATTATATCTTTATTCATTTAAAAATTCGCTAGGCAATCGCTCCCCTTTTCTAAAAGACAATATCCTGTATTTAAACGAATTGACTAGCATTTTTCGAAACATCTTAAAACTCAATCTTGGCACAATCTGATGAATATAATTTGCGACATACGAAGCCTCAAAAACATTATAAACCTTATATTCAAGAGCATCAAGATAGAGTAATCTTGGACTAATGGCATTTCCTTCAAGTGGTCGTCTACGATTTTTTTTAGATTTTTTTAATTTTCCAGTGAAAAATTCTTTCAAATTATGATATTCGGCAATTTTGTATAAAATATTTAACTCTCGTAAAACTCTATCTTCTGGAAATAAACCATCTTCTATTTCTGTTAAGGCTATAGACAGTAACTTTTTATAATCGATCGGAGAAAACTCTCCATTCCATCCTGGAAGATCACGAGCCGTCAACAAAAAATCAGCTGTCATAAGAGAAATTAAGGGAGAATAAGGTTGTGAACCCAATTCAGCATGCATAGGCTTATGTGTTGTTTTTTTAAAAAAATCTTCTGAATTTTTTTTTGCCTCTTCAGACTTAGTTAAATATCCTAGTCCTTGAGACGTAGGTGACACTCCATGAATTGACAAAGGTTCGCCAGAATAAACATACTCTTCAACTTCCCCTGCTAATACGATTCCAGAATAACCGTCAGGAGTAGAGCAAGAATAAAACCTTCCCTCGCTCGAACGGCTCTTTACTTTTTCAATTAAATTAGTAGATACAACACTTTTCACATAAATCATTGGTGATTCTATATCTGAAATATAAAATAAGTTATTAGATTGTCTTTCCAGAAAATCCTTCGATTTAATCATTTTTATACCAGAAGTAAACTTACCTTTTCTCAAATGCAGAATTAATTGACCATTCTCCATTTTTGTTTTAGGATAAAAATATGTAGAAGTAGGCCAAGTCAATAATTCTGTTCCAGTTTCAAGTATAATATCACGCATTCGCACAATACTATTTGGCATTAGCCCATCATCGCCACCTAAAGCGATAACAAAACCAGGTTGTACATGATTCAAAGCAAATTCAAAATTATCCAACATTCCAACACCTGCTCCTGGGGATATTAAACGAACTCTAGGATCCTTTTTTGCGATCTCTTCAACAATTTCACGACTATTATCCAAACTACCATCATCGGAAATGATGATCTCAAGATTCTCATAATCTTGATTAGTACATGTTTTAAGTGTCTGCTTCAAATATTGAGCTCTATCTTTAGTTGGAATAATAACTGTAAAATGAATATTGTCTTTTTTATCTGGCATAAATTTTTTTTTATTATTTCTACACGTTTTTATACAAACATGAGTTTGTATTTTTATTTTTTTAATACTGCCGTTTCAACTTACTTCATTAAAGTTACGTTTAAGACATACAAACATTTACTAATTATAAACAGAAAAACTAATAAAATCTTCAAAATTAAATAATTTTAAAAACTAAACTTGAATTTGACTATGATTTATTACCTAAAGAACACTAAAAATTTACGCCCTTTTTAAACTATAACAAAAAGAGGTAAAAATCAAGATAATTCCTGTAACAATAATCCACGTTAAATTCTCAAATCGACCTAGGTCATGCGGTTTTAATAAAAAAGATGCATATGTAATAGGAACTGTAATTAAAACGGGAGGTACAATAACTGTCCGATACCACTTTGTCAATTCTCCTTTAAAAATACGTCTATGCATTAACCATAATCCTAAAGTAATATCCGAAATACCATGAATTAACCAAACTACTGTACCACCAATAATTCCGAAAAAATGAATAGCCAAAAGCATTATTGGTAAGCCAATTAAAATTGAACCAAAAATCATCTTCACATGCAAGCTGGTCCATCCTTGTGCTTGTTGCATAGCCGCAGGTAACCAACCTAAACCTGAACAAAGAATCCCAAGGATTAGAAACCTAAATGTTTTAAGAATAATCCCATCATTAATATTCATCCATGATAGAAAGATATCTTCCGCAAAGAATAAGCAAATAACTCCTAAAGATATTATGATTATTGCGATCATTTTATTGCTAAAAAAATACTCATTTTTCAGTTTTTCATGATCTCCAAAAGAAAACAATTCTGAATATCGAGGAAAAAATGCTCTATAAAAAGGTTGTATACCTAATTGCAAAAGTCCTGTTGCTGTGAATGCAATTGCATACTTTCCAAGTTCTGAAGCAGGAAGTATTTTACTTATTGCGATTCTATCGATATTAGAAATAAGTACTGCCGCAATAGATGTCAATGCCATTCCACTAGAAAATTTGGCAGAATAGCGAAGTAACCCTAAATTAAAAATAGGTTTGTATAAATTTGTACAATTAATACTTCTTCTCAGAAAAAACCGTGCTATAAACGTTTGCAAAACAGCTACCATAATTTGAACTGAAAAGAACCAAATTAAATCATCATGGTAAAATAAAATCAACGATCCCATACCATATCTCAGAGTATTTCCAGAAATCTGAAGAATATTCATAAGTTTATGATTCTGCAAACCTATTAATCCATTTAAGTACAAAACATTGGGAAACTGAAAGAACAAAGTACAGCTCATCAATAACATAATATGAACTATATTAATATTCTTACTAATATCAAATGTAAACCAATGGTTTGAAAAAAAAATCGAAAATATGATTAAGAAAGCAAATATAATAGCCGCAATACCCCAATAAAATATTTCAATTGTCTTTAACAGATCCAACCTGTAAGAATTACCCTCGTTATTTGATTTCGCACCGGCAAATTCTTTAATGATAGTGGCTCCTAGTCCGAAATCAAAGAAGCTCATCATAGCTTGAAAAACTAACCAAATGCTTAAAATACCGTACAACTCCAAACCAAGTTTAGAGATATACCATGGTGTTGACAAAATAATCAACAACGCCAACCACACACCTCCTATAAAGTTCCAAAAAACATTTTTTATCGAACTAAATTTAATAAAATTCCAACTTTTTATTCTATTATAATATAATAACCTAAAATTCATGTTTTTTCTTTATAAAATCGACTACTTTTCTAAACTGTACCAGTCAGGAATTTAATTTCAAGGGCTAACATAAAATTAATAATTTGGATAAAGCGCTTTGTACTTAATAATCCAATCATGCATTTCTTTTACCATTTGATCATAAGAAGGTACTTCAAACAAAAAGTCATTACGAGTATTTCTAAGAGATTTATCCAATTGAAATTTTTCCTCGATTTCAATAACGACTTGATTATTGAAAAAATGTCTATTAAAAAGTTGAAGAAGATCGTATTTCGATATACTTTCATTATTCACTAAATTATACAAACCACATAAGTTTTGTGCAATTGCTTTTTCCATTGCCTTTGCCAGAGTAAGCGTTGTTACGCCAGTCCATATCGCCCCCGAAAAACCATTAATTGAAACTTTCTGCTTCATAAACCAATTAAACAAACCAATGCCATTATGATTCATATCAGGTCCAATAATTGAATTTCTAAAGGTTAAGTTTTTTAAATCATTTACTTCACCTAAAGCCTTTGAGCGATCGTACAGACTTGTCCCATCACAAACGCTGTTTTCAAAATAAGGTCCAGAATTCCCAGCAAAAACGCAGTCTGTACTCATTTGAATTAACTTTGTCTTGCTGTCTTTTAAAGTATCTGCAATTAAATGCGGTAAATAGCTATTTAAATATACAGCCTTCGAAGGATAATTTTCTGCATCTTGATTTAATATACCAATACAATTAATCACAACATCAAAGTTTTCTCCAAATAACATCGATTTAAACTTTTCAGTTTCAAAGACATCTCCGATAATATTATCACAATACAAAAATGGAGTTCTGGAATAAGAGACTACATTATATCCTTTTTCTTTAAAATATAATGCTACAGTATGTCCAGCCATTCCTGTTGCTCCTAAAACTAATATATTCATAATAACCTATAATTTACCTCTATATCTTTTACTCCTAGTTTATTGAATCTACTTCTTTCTTTATCATTTGCAGCTTAAGTAATAAGTTTGTCATTTCACTTATATTTAATTGATCAGTATTATGAGAATGATAATCAATATATTTAGAAACTTTTTCTTCACCTTCGATAACGTATTTATTATAATTTAAATCACGCTCATCACACGGAATTCTATAATAATTACCTACGTCTTCGGCCTTTGCCATTTCTTCTCTAGTTACCAAAGATTCATACAATTTTTCCCCATGACGTGTTCCTATAACACGAATTTTTACTTTACTTTTATATAAATCAATAAGTGATTTAGACAATACATCTAGAGTTGCTGCAGGAGCTTTCTGAACGAATAAGTCCCCATTTTTTCCATGTTCAAAAGCATATAAAACCAAATCAACAGCATCCTCTAAGGTCATCATGAATCGCGTCATATTTGGGTCAGTAATCGTAATATCTTTACCAGATTTAATTTGTTCAACCCATAAAGGTATTACTGACCCTCGACTTGCCATAACATTTCCATATCTTGTACAACAAATTGTTGTTATGCTATTTTCACCTAAAGAACGCCCTTTTGCAATAGCCACTTTTTCCATCATTGCTTTACTTATACCCATCGCATTAATTGGATAGCAAGCCTTATCCGTACTTAGCACAACAACGTTTTTAACTCCATTATGAATAGCAGAATCCAGGACATTATCTGTCCCTAATACATTAGTTTGAACAGCTTGCATAGGGAAAAATTCACACGAAGGAACCTGTTTTAAGGCAGCAGCATGAAACACATAATCAACTCCTGTCATTGCAAGATCTACACTACGCTTATCCCGAACATCACCGATATAAAACTTAACTTTAGGATTCTGTATTTGATGCCTCATATCATCCTGTTTCTTTTCGTCTCGGCTAAAAATGCGAATTTCTTTGATATCAGTATTTAAAAATTTTTTAAGGACTGCGTTACCAAAAGAACCAGTTCCTCCAGTAATAAGTAATATTTTATTTTTTAACATAATTTTGGATTGTTTCAATTTTTCTTTAATCTATTAACACAAATTCTATTATAAAATTTATATATTTTCACTTTTTAATACATAAATTATTATTGATATTTTTTTAAATTTATTTTATTCCCATTTCTTTTATATATCGTCTAATCACTAAATATATAATAGTTAATATCCCTGCTAAAAAAAAACCCAGTACAATTCCTAAAAATTTTCCAAATTTCTCTTTCTCTAAAGGCAAAATAGGTCGATCAATTACTTGGATTAATGGCGTTTCCTTACGCAAGGTTACTTTCGCCAATTCACTTTGTTTGACCAATTCGGTCAAAATAGCCGTGTTAGCTTGTACATCGACCTGTCTTCTAGCGGAAGGGGCGCGACGCACATTCATAGCAGGATTCAATCCAAAAGTATTGTCATTGGCAACCGCCACACCGGTAATCGCTCCGTTGAGTTCACCACGAATAGAGTCCGTTTGCCGTTCCAAAATATCCATATTCAGCCGGGCCTTTTTACTTTTAGTAGTCACATAAAAATCAGAAACTTCTTTGACCAAGGCTTCCGTAAAATACTTGGAGAACAATTCATTAGTAGAAGAGACATCTATGTTAATAATAGCAATCTTTTTATCTTTTTGTCCTACGGATAATCCCGTTTTAGACAAATCTTGATATACCACACCCAAGATACTGTCATGTACTCGGGTAAAATGGGTACGCTTGGTATCGGGTAAAAACTGGATGGTTGCAAATTTTGGTTTGTCATTCCACTTTTCCCTCCAGCCCTGATTTTGTATGTACATCTCCGCCAAAGAAATGGTTTTTCCATCCACTACAACGGGGCTCAACAAGGTTTGCTCCACCATAGCGCGGGACTTGAACAACTCGGTCAAATTAGATCCGGTAAAAATACTTCCTCCACCGCCGCCAAGATCTAAGCCAAGCGAACTCGCCAAACCTAAAGCACCTCCCAAGCCACCGCCTGTCTTCTCATCTTCTAGTGCGAAGGATAGTGTTGCGGTATAAACCGGTTTTTTTACAAAAGAATAAGCTAACCCTAAAGCTGCCCCTATAACTCCTGCTAAAACAATAATTTTCCATTGCCCAAGCAAATACGAAAACCATTCTCTTCCTTTTTCAATAAGTTCTTTTAACGATATTTCATCGTTTGGTATTTGTTCGTTCATTTTTCGGTTTTCTGTTATCCGTTGTCTGTTAATCAGCCTGCCCCGAGTTTTTATCGAGGGGTCACTTCGAGTGAATTTATAAAATAGCGACAGCAGTTGCATAAAATTGTATCGAGAAGTAGATTATTGATTTTTCATTTCCTTTGGATCTGGTTCAAAAATATAAAGTGCTGAATTTTCGATTCCCTTTAGGACTAGAGCAAAAACTAAAGATACCTACTTAAAAGCGGTCAAAATAAGTAACGCTAAACTTGACATTACACTTCCTATTCCTACCCATTCCCCGGCACTCATTTTTTTAACTTCCGGTTTTTCTGGCACTATAATTTGAGAACCTGCAGTCACTTTAGGATACGTTTTTATGAATAAGAAAGAACTTACTACATCTGCTTTACCATTTGGATAAATAATATAGGCTTTTTTCTTCCAGCCCTTGGCATCGATACCACCAACAGCATCTAAGTAATAATTAAATCCTTTTCCTTTTGTATAAGGAATCTCCGAAGTTAACAATACATTACCTGCCACTTTAACCCCTTCATTGTAAGTAGCCACTTCAATCTCATCTCCGGGAAACAAAGTTACATTGGTGTTGCTTTTTGGATTTTCAACAATGGCTTTCCAATCCACTGGTATGGTGGCAAATTTTAAATCTTCTTTTAGTTTTTTAGTGAGCTTGTTTTGGATACTGTCTTTTTTACCCAAATTCATATTTACATTTTCCAATGCTTCTATTTGTTCGGCTTGAATGGGTCTCTTGATCTTAACTCCCTCTATATTGGCAACTGATGTCAAGCCACCTGCTCGTGCAACAATATCATAGACTTTGTCTTTTTTAGTTGCCAAAACATATTTCCCGGAATAATGGACCGCTCCGCTAATAGTGACCATCTCTGGTTTATCATACACCGCCATTTTACGGATATTCACCACATCAAAAGGCTTCAAATCAAAGTTCTTTAACTGTTCATTGTTATCAGCCGTAATTTCGATATTAAATAGTTCCGCTTTATTCGGATTGGCATCGTCTATTTCTTCCGATTGAATCATTCTTGCTACCTCAACTCTCTTAGAAGCCGATCCTGTTAATCCACCAGCTTGAACCAATAGATCATTTAAGGTTAAGTTTTCATGATACTGATAAACACCTGGTTTTTTAATCTCACCATCAATGGTTATTTTAAAGTCTTCAACAAAATCTAAAATTGAATACACCGTTACGATGTCTTCTTTAAATAATGCGACATCCGCTTCTAGATCCCCTGCTAAGGCTTTGGCTAAATTTACATTGACTATTTCCGTGGTCAAATCCGATTGTAGTCGAATGATTCTCGCTCTGTTGCTATACGCATCTTCTTTTAGACCTTCCGCCTTTGCAATCAAATCGGAAACACGCATTCCTTCATAAAAAGAATAGGTATCCGGTCTAAAAACGGCACCGTCAATTTTGATACGGTTTTCAAAACGATTCAGAATTTTAGTCACTCTAAACACATCCCCGGACAACGGTTTATAAGTATTAAATTCTGCGAATTTTACATCTCGAACTTTAAATTCTTTAGCTGTTTTTTGCAATACATTTACCGAAGCAGTATACGCCAATTCATTGAATCCTGATGCAAAAGACAGTAAATCTGCAAATGTCTCCCCTTTTTTCATTTCAAAAATACCAGGACGTTTTACCTGTCCCTCGACGGTAACCCTTTGATTGTAGGCCGGAATTCGAATGACGTCATTATCCTTTAATCCCACATTATCCGATTGATTTCCATTGACAAGGAAGCGGTAAATATCAATGTTTTTGTATACTTTATTATCCCTTAACAATTCAATATTTCTGTAACTGCCGTTTTTTCCCGGGCCACCACCTAAAAATAACGCATTATAAACGGTTGCCAAGGAAGATATCGAATAATTACCCGGTTGTTTACTGCCAATTATCGTTACTCTAATAGTTCTGATGCGACTTAAAGTCACTGCGACTTGAGATTGTCCAGATCCCACTGTGCTATACACTCTTGCGATTGCACCTTTTATTTTTTGGGTAGCAGCCTCAATCGTCATTCCGGAAACGGAAATCTGACCTACATATTGAATGGTTATTTTACCCTCTGTAGATACGGGAATACTAGCATTAAATTCTTGTACTCCATACACACTAACCTGCACTTCATCGCCGGGTCCCAACACGTAATTTACAGGCGTAGCCAATTTTAAATTAGGTTCAAAATTTAAGGTAGGATTATCGAAAAGCTCCGAACCAAAAATTAAAGCATTTAGGGTATCTTTTACTTTCGTATTGACGATTTTTTCTTGTTTTCTATCTTCCGTATCACTGGAATTACTAGTGTTTGAAACGCCTGTTTGCAAGGACAGACCAGCAATTCGAGTTCTTAATTTAGCAAACTCCGAAGCGGGCATTCCTTTGGCTAGAGCCATAGGTTCTGCTTGTTCAATCGTCATATTGTTTGTTTGCAGCTGAGTTTTTATTTTTGCGATGTCGCTATCGATCAAATTATCCACTTTTAAAGTACTCAAATCAGTACTTTTTAACAAGTCCTGTGCAAGTACATTGGAAGATTGGAAAAAAGCAAACAACAATAAAAGAGCAACAATTATTTTTCTCATAAGTAATGTGTAAAAATGTGTATTTTTTTAATTCGAAATATTTTAAGTACTATTTTTTTAAATAAGTAATAACTAAAATTTAATGTCGTGTTTTACTAAAATTCTAAATTTCTTTGCCATAAATTTCAAAGATTGGCACAGATTAATTCGCCACGCAGCTTTAAAAATCGTTTTAATTCATCCAATCTGTGGCAGAAAACTCTTTTTAATAATTGCGACAATATATTTTTCGTGCTACTTATACTATTTTTTAAATAACAAGAAACCCGTTGGGCGTAATGAATAAATTTCCATTAATCTTAAAGAAAAAATTGATGCACAGCACGTAATTTTAAAATATAAGTAATAACCATGGTATAATGTCGTATTTTAAAATCAGGATAAAATTATGTAACAATATAATTTAAAGCTGTTTTACTTAAAGTTAATTCTTTTGACTTTACGACTTTTAAACTTTCGACTTACTTATGTTTCTATGTGGTTAAAAAATTAAACAAATTGAATTACACCCAAGGGGTTAACTAGAATAAAACAAACAACTCTTTATCGTTTTTATTGTAGGAAGTTCTATTTTCTCTATCTTAATTTTATTCTGTACCACAAATCTGTGTCAAAAGTTTTAATTATTAGTTTATTAAATCCTAAAATTATCTCGATTTGTATTTTTTTAATACAATAAATCGGAATTCTCTCTCCAATTGACTATAAAATTATTAATATCCTGAGACCTTTCTTTTTGCAAAATCAAATTAGTGGTATCCGTTGTTAAGGGAGCTTTTTTCGATTTTTTTTGAAAGCGGTACGATTAAGCAAACGCGTAATTTAGTAAATTCTGAAGCGGGCATTCCTGTCGATAACGCTAGAGGTTCGGCCTGATGAATAGTCATATTGTTGCTTTTCAACTAAACTCTACTCTTTTTGAGAGCAGCACCCGATAAATTGTCTACTGACGGAGTACTCCAATCGGCAGTTTTTAATATATCCTGAGCGCTTATCTGGACAGAATGAAAGAGGATTAAAAGGACACTACGGCAGTACCTATTATTTCCATAATTGTTTTTCAAGTATTTTAAATTCTAAAGGAGAACACTATTACCTAATAACGAAACGAAACGCTGCACCCAATTCTTTATTTTTATAAAAGCTTCGCTGCTCAAAATCCCATTTTACAGTTATTTTGTGCGGCTTGCGCAAAAGTAGCAATTTTTATAGCATTAGAAATAAAAAGGTTTACAATTAATCTTTTCTTAACCGATTAAATCTTTTCCTTTAAATGGTTAATTGGTTAATCGTTTACTATTTCGTTAACCGATTAAACCTTTTTCTCATCGATTAAACGATTAACCTTTTCTTAACCGATTAAACCTTTCCTAACCGATTAAACTTTTCTCATCGATTAAACCTTTTTTCTCATCGATTAACCGATTAAACTTTTCTCATCGATTAAACCTTTTTCCTTTAACGTTTATTTATATCCCAGTTTTTTTCGATTTTCCCATTTCTTTTGCTCTATTTTCTCTTCAATAAATTGATCCATTACAGTATAAATTTCCATCAATTGTACATCGTGTTCTCCAAGGCGTTGTTCCAAATCATTTTTCAATTCCATGATTTGTTCAGAAAGATGACTTTGCAAACTAATTGTTTTTCTGATTTCTACAAAGGCACGCATAATGGCGATATTAGTTTCAACTGCTTTTTTAGATTTTAAAACCGTACTAAGCATTGCAACTCCTTGTTCACTGAAAGCAAATGGAGTTTGAGGGCTAAACTTTATTGATTCTGGTAGGTTATCACAATTTGTGATAAGCTCCTGCCATTCTATTTTATTGAGTTGAAACATAAAATCATCAGGAAATCGATAATCGTTTCTACGCACTGATTGTTTTAAACTTCTTGTTTCCACTTCATATAGTGATGCTAAATCAAAGTCAAGCATAACTTTTACTCCACGAAATTCATAAATTTTTGATTGAAATAAACTTAAATCCATATCTAGTTCTTTTCATTGGTTAATTGGTTAATCGTTTACTATTTCGTTGATCGATTAAACCTTTCTTAATCGATTAAACTTTTTTCTCATCGATTAAACGATTAACCTTTTCTTAACCGATTAAACAGTTAAGCTTCCCCTAACCGATTATCCTATAATAGCCTCCTGTTTTCGGTGCTCCTTTAAATTCGATTTTATTTTCTTTCTTTAATTGATTAATTCCTCTTTCAATAGTCCTTTGGGGAACGTTCAAAAGGGACTTTATGTTTGAAACATTGATGCCGGGATTGCTTTCAATAAGTACCAGAATGTCTTTTACTCCGCCACTTACTCCGCCATTTACTCCAACGGCATATTTATCCTCAGTATTTTTGCGCCAAAGAATGGTCTTGAAAATTTCTTCCTGTAGAAACTCGGGAGCTTTTTTCAAACCTGCCTCTTCACAAAGTCGAATAATGTCGCCTGTTCCTGTTCCCATCCTTTCGATAAAACCCGCAAGATACATAGGCTCGGCCAGTAAAGGATTGGCTGGAATGGAACTGTGCGGCTTTCTAAGTTTGGCAGTAGTTAATCCATAAGGTAAACTTCCCGGATTCCAAATTTCGAGCCGGTCTTTAAAAAGCATGACCTGAACAAATTGTAGTGAGATGTACTGATTTATAAAAATGTCAATCCTATTCGTTTGTTTAATCCTAATTCAAAAAGTCGAATCAGTGTTGAAATTTGAATATTTCCTTTTCCATTTTCAATTTTAGAAATATAACTTTTTTTAGTCCCTGTCTTTTCGGCAAGCTGTTCCTGTGTCATTTTTGCTTCTTTTCTTGCTTGCTTCAGCATTTCGCTGATAATAAACATTTGAGTGTGTTCCTCATATTTATTTCTGCTTTCTGTTCCAATTTTTCCGTGTTCAACTTCAATAAGTTGATCAAAATTAGTTATGTGGCTATATTTGTCCATGTCTAATTTGTTTTAGTTGAAAAATATTCTTTTCTCAATCGTATTGCTTTTTCTAATTCGCTATTGGGAGTTTTCTGAGTTTTCTTTTGAAAGGCATTGAATAATACAACTACGTTTCCTTTGTCGAAACAACAAAATATTCTGTAAATATTGGATTGATATTCAACTCTTATTTCATAAACTCCATCGCTTCCGGACAAATGTTTTAAAAATTTTTCAGGAACTCTGTCAACTTGCATTACCAGTTCAAGAATATTTTTAATCTTAGCTTTTACTTTATCTTCTTGAATTTTATAAAAGTCAAGAAAGTGATTCTCGTAAAAGATTATCTGTCTACTCATCTTGCAAAGTTAATTTAAAAGATAACTTATTTCAACTTATTTAACGTCTATTTTTCTTTCTACACAAATTTTTATCACACTATAGTTACCCTAAAAGGCTGTTTTTTTTTAGCAGGAACGACTGATAGTTTAATTGGTTAATAGTTTACTATTTCGTTAACCGATTAAACTTTTTCCTCATCGATTAACCGATTAAACCTTTCTTAAACGATTAAACTTTTCTCATCGATTAAACGATTAATCTTTTCTTAACCGATTAAACCTTTCTTAAACGATTAACCCTTTCCTACTACTCGTATAATTTTCCAAGCAATGTTGCAGGGTCAATATTCAATTTTGAGAAAGCAAACCATTTTTTGCCTAAGTCTTTAAGTGATGCTCCTATATGATACACTTCCGTTTCATCGATTATCAAAAAACGATCATGTGATTTGGAAAATTGCTTAATTTCGACAAGTTCGTATTGGGAATTGAACCGCTCTAAATCGAGTTTTAACTGTTTAGTAATGTCTTTTGTGTAAATAATAACGCCAACTCCTTTTTCTCTCTTTGACAACTGTATTAAAACAGTTTCGTCTACGAAATTATCAATAAGAAGGATCGATTTTTTTGCAGATTTTATCAGTCTGGAAACAAAGGAATGTGCATCGAAAATTTGTCCATCATAGAAAATCCCTTGATTAGGAGACAAATTTGTTTTTAAAATCAAATCAAATTCATTGTTTTTATTTTCCAAAGAACCTACTTTTTTTTCTAAAACATCCATTCGATGATGAATAGCATAGCCTTTGAGCAGATAGTTTTTCAGAATTTTATTTGCCCAAATACGAAACTGAACCCCTCTATTTGATTTCACTCTATAACCTAAAGACATAATCATGTCCAAATTATAAAACTCTACTTGATACGTTTTACCATCACTAGCAGTTGTCGCAAATTTTGCGACAACTTGAACTCCTTCAAGTTCTTCTTTGAGTGCATTAGAAATATGCTTGCCTATAGTTTTAATATCACGATCAAACAAATCAGCGAGTTGAATTCGATTTAACCACACCGTATCATCTTCAATACGAACCTCAATTTGGCTTGTCAGAATTTCAGATTGATAAATGATGATTTCGTTGTTCATTATTTTCTGCTTGCTTGGTTGTTTTTTAAATGGTTAATGGGTTAATCGTTTAACTGGTTAATCGTTTACTATTTCGTTAACCGATTAACCTTTTTTTTAACCGATTAACCTTTTTTCTCTCTTTGACAACTGTATTAAAACAGTTTCGTCTACGAAATTATCAATAAGAAGGATCGATTTTTTTGCAGATTTTATCAGTCTGGAAACAAAGGAATGTGCATCGAAAATTTGTCCATCATAGAAAATCCCTTGATTTAGGGGAAGAGAGGTATTTAACAAAATTTCAATTTTCTGGTCATGCTCGAAAATCTTTTTCTCGATATTTTCAATTCTATTCTGAATCGCATAGCCTTTTAACAAATAGGATTTCAAAGTATTAGTTGCCCATATCCTGAATTGTGTCCCCGTTTTTGACTTCACTCTATAACCGACGGAAATAATCACATCGAGATTGTATAGCTTAACTCTTCGCTTTATCTTTCTAGAACCTTCTTGTTGAACTGTCAAGTATTCCTTGATAGTTGAAAATTCGTCTAGTTCCCCTTCTTTGAAAACATTATTAATATGGAGACTAATATTTTGTTTTGTTGATTGAAATAAATCTACCATTTGTAATTGAGTTAGCCACACAGTCTCATCTTCTATGCGAACCTCAATATGGCTTGACAGCATTTCTGCCTGATAGATAACTATTTCGTTGTGCATTATTTTCTGCTTGCTTGGTTTTTTAAATGGTTAATCGTTTAACTGCTTAATCGTTTACTATTTCGTTAACCGATTATACTTTTTTCTTTAAATGGTTAATGGGTTAAGTGTTTAACTGGTTAATTGTTTACTATTTCGTTAATCGATTAAACCTTTCTTAATCGATTAAACTTTTTTCTCATAGATTAAACGATTAACCTTTTCTTAACCGATTAACCCTTTCCTAACCGATTAAGCGATTAACCCTTTCCTAACCGATTAAACTTTTCTTAACCGATTAAACTTTTCCCTACATCTTAACTTGCTTAAATGCATTTACATTCTCCAAAAACCAATTGTAGGTTCTCTGGATTCCTTCTTCCAGCTGCACCTGATGTTTCCATCCTAGTGCGTGCATTTTGGAGATGTCCATTAGTTTTCTGGGGTACCGTCCAGTTTGCTGGTTCCAAGGGACCTGTGAGCAAGTATTCCTCTTTCAAGGGCTGTGGTGCCAATTTAGGATAGATGCACGAACTTCCCACCATTCCATTGTGTCCTGCGATATATATTTTTGAGGCGGTGTCCATTACTGTAATAATTCCGGTTTTTCCTGTTCCAATGCATTGTATACATTCTTAACATCTTGAGAACTATTTTTTTGAAGAATCAAATTAGCAGTATCCGTATAGACGAAAATAGTGTTTTTCATTCCCACAAACGCCGTATAATTTGTATTGCCAATCACCATATTTCCATTGGGATCAACAGGATGCCCCGTTGCCACTAAATAGTCGTACACCGATTCGAAAGAACCCAAGTCCGACCATGAAAATTCAGACACGACCACTTTTATCTTTTTACTGCGCTCCATTACCGCATAATCAATACTGATGGATGGTATATCCATGGATAAAGCCAAATCTAGATTTCCATTGCTGTTGTTGTCCCATGCAATTTTAGATTTTTCATAGACTTCCGGATTATAGGTCTTTAATTCCTCCAGAAAAATGCCTGCTTTGAAACAAAACATCCCGCTGTTCCATAAAAAATTGCCTTTAGAGATAAATTCCCTCGCGGTAACTTGGTTTGGTTTTTCCCGGAAGGAAACCACATCCTCACCCTTGCGCTCAATATACCCGTATCCCGTTTCTGGTTTCGTCGGAATAATACCGAAAGTAACAATAAAACCGTTAGAAGCCTTTTCTACTGCTTCCTGAATCGCCTTATTATAGTGTTCCATATCGCCTATAATATGATCCGAGGGCGTCACGATTAAAACAGCCTCCGGATCAGAAGCTAGTGCAGCAAAAGCGATGGCTGCAGCCGTATTTCGCGGAGTAGATTCAACAATATCGATATATGGAGTATTGGATTTTTCTAGAACGTGCCGACTTAAATGACAGTTATCACTATTTCCCACAACCATAATCTGGTCCACCAAAGTACGATTGCGCTCCACGGTCATTGCAAATAACGATTTACCTTCAAATAAATCTAAATATTGTTTGGGTTGACTTTTGCGAGATAGCGGCCACAATCGGCTTCCCACTCCTCCGGTAAGGATTACATGTGTTACTGCAGGCTGTTTTTTCATAGTGTTTTTTATGCAATTAGTGCTTATAAGTGATTTGACGCCTCGATTTGGGGTTTACAAAACAGCCTATTGGCGACTATTCTAATTATATTTTTATTTAGACAGGAATCAAATTAAATTCCCTTTTTTTCTTTCGCTTCTTTTTTAAAGTTTCGAGTTAATGACTTAAAAACTTAGTATGAAGACTACTAAACGCAAACTTCTTTGCTGTAATGACTTGAATACTTTAGAGTACAGTGAGAGGATGAAATGTTTGAATTTTAGAACAGAAACACGCCCCTAACCTCTATAGCTCCACTTTTTACTTTTCACCATTCACTAAAAACACTACTTCTCTTTCATCAGTTCTTTCTCTGTGACTTCTTTTCGCAAGCTGCTACTTGAAAAGCGATGGTCTCGTATATTAAAAAAAAGCACGATCCCTTTTTCTTCACAGTAGTTTCGTCCCGTAAAATTCTTGTCTTTATATTCATCTCCTACGATGCGGACATCAATTTTGAACGCACGTAAAATATCCTCCAGATCTTGCTCTGTTGCATAAGGAACTATTTCATCTACATGCTTACAGCCTTTGAGTTGAATATAGCGTTCAACCACAGATTGGGTAGGCCTGTTTTTTTCAGGACGATCGATAGTAGGATCTGTTTGCAGTCCCGCAATTAAATAGTCACACTGTCCTTTTGCTTCCTCTAACATTTTGATATGTCCGGCATGCAACAAATCAAAAGCACTGAATGTTATCCCTATTTTCATGTTTTCTACTATTATGGTTTGAGTCCGAACGGTACTATTTACAATCTCCCATCGACTGCATCCCCTAAAACTCCTTTTACATCATACAACACACTAGTTTCTTTTTGTAACTGTGACAAATCTATCGCTAAAAAGGCAGCATGCGCCACTCCTAACACAATGGCATCAAATTTATTATTGGGCACTGTAGCGGTTGTTTCTAATTGGTATTCGTGTTGTACTTCTGATGGATTTGCCAAGGGATCATAAATGGTGATGACAATGCCATAATCCGCTAACGCAGTGATTACATCCACAATTTTGGTATTGCGCACGTCGGGACAGTTTTCTTTAAAGGTGATGCCCAGCATTAAAAGTGCCGCACCATTTATAGAAATGCCCTTTTTGATCATCAATTTTACAATTTGAGACGCTACATATTCTCCCATACTGTCATTTAGGCGTCTTCCTGCTAATATAATTTCAGGATGATATCCAAATTCTTGTGCGCGTTGTGCCAAATAATAGGGATCTACCCCAATACAATGTCCGCCCACTAATCCGGGTTTGAAAGGCAGAAAATTCCATTTGGTGCTCGCTGCTTCCAAAACGGCATGCGTGTCAATATTCATTAAATTAAATATCTTGGCCAATTCGTTTACAAACGCTATATTGATATCACGCTGTGAGTTTTCAATTACTTTGGCGGCTTCGGCTACTTTTATACAAGGAGCCAGATGTGTTCCTGCCGTAATAACAGATTGGTATAATTCATTCACTTTTATTCCGATCTCCGGCGTGGAACCAGAAGTCACTTTCAGAATTTTCTCGACCGTATGTTCTTTGTCTCCGGGATTAATTCGTTCCGGGGAATAGCCGGCAAAAAAATCAACATTGAATTTTAATCCTGAAAATTTTTCTAATACAGGCACACATTCTTCCTCAGTTACACCAGGATAAACAGTGGATTCGTAGATAACGATATCGCCTTTTTTTAAAACCTTTCCCACCGTTTCAGAGGATTTGTACAAAGGCGTTAAGTCTGGACGATTATTTTTGTCTACCGGAGTTGGCACCGTGATGATGTAATAATTGCAATCCGCAATAGCAGTGCTTTCTGAAGATACTATTAATCCGTTTGTAGCTGACGATTTTTCGACTGCGCTCTGCCTCTCGACTGCGCTCGAGTCGACAAAACTTGAGACTAATACCTTGCGTAATACTTCATCCGAAATCTCCAGTGTAGTATCCGTGCCTGATTGTAAGGATGCTACCCGAGAGGCATTGATATCAAATCCCACAACAGCATATTGAGTTGCAAATAATCGAGCCAATGGAAGTCCGACATACCCTAATCCAATTACCGCTATTTTTATACTTGAATTCATTTTTTTTTAAACAATTACAATTGAATTGTACATTTTAACCTACCGCTTCGCGACTCCAACTCACAAGAATGAGCTGAAAAAGTCATAGATAATAGAGGCAAATATAACTAGAATATGTTGCCGTTTTATTTTTTATTTCTCCTCTGAAACACAAGAAAACATAAAAAAAGACACAAATAACTAGCAATCAATACAAACCATTTGCGAAATCCATTTAAACCCAGATGAAAAATCACCTAAATCAGTGACTAAAAAAAGACGCCCTACCAAACCGACTTTAACTATACCGTACCATACTATAAATGTATCGTCTTTTTGTTTTTTGATAAGAACGGATATTTCCTTTTGAACCAGTAAGGCATTACGGTTTGTTACCCTTAAAAACTTACTTTTATTCCCGTTGCGTGTAATTATACCAAACGTCAGTTCGAGTGCAAAGCGTATCGAGAATCGTTTTTAATTATACCAAACGTCAGTTCGAGTGCGAAGCGTATCGAGAACCGTTTTTAATTTAAAATTTTCTTGTTCTCGATACGATCCCGCCCAAAAGCAGGATCACTCGAACTGACGGAAAATTATCATCAAAAATTAATTATACCCAACAGCTTAACTTTCTTACTTTTCTTACTGGCTAAAAAATCAATCCTAAAATGAACCCTTTCATCAGGACCGTGTTCTTTACACTGTATCGATAAAACTTTTTTCGGTTCTGTTAAAAATCAAAACTCCCACTAAGAACACCAGTACCGTAATCAAAAAGGTATATCCCAATCCCAAAACAGATATGTGTCCAACATCCAGCAGCATATATCGTGTCGTTTCGATCACATACGCCAAGGGATTGTAGGTTATCAGCCAGCCGTAATCCGGCAATTTTTCTTTGATTAGTGCCATTGGGTACATCACGGCGGACAAATACATCAATAATTGCACTCCAAAACCAACCAAATTACTAAAATCTCGGTATTTAGTGACTAAGGAAGAGATAAACATTCCCAGTCCCAATCCTAAAACTCCCATCATAACGATCAGTAGTGGAAAAAACAAAGTCGCTGTATTCATCCCTATGGCAGCTCCTTGGGCATAATAATAGCCGTAAAAACAAATGAATATAAAAAATTGAATTCCAAACTTCAATAAGTTGGAAACAACAATAGACAGCGGTACAATAATGCGAGGGAAATATACTTTCCCAAAGATACCTGCATTACTGCCAAAGGTATTCGAGGTACCATTGAGACAGGCCGTGAAGTAATTCCAAACGGTAATCCCGGCCAAATTAAACAAAAAAGGCGGCACGGTTCCGGTATTGATGCCCGCAACATTATTGAAAATAATAGTAAAAGTAATGGAGGTAAACAGCGGTTGTATAAGGTACCAAAGTGGCCCTAAAACCGTTTGCTTATAGACGGTCACCACATCCCTTTTTACAAAAAGCAGCAGCAAATCTCTATACTGCCACACTTCCTTCAGGTTAAGGGAGAAAAATTTATTTTTAGGTGTTATTTCAAACAGCCAAGTGGTGTTTTTTTGTTCGGAATGGTTCATTGGTTCATGCTAAAATGCTACTTTTTGTTGTTCTTTCCGTGCGAAAAAAGCTCAATTTTCTACTGCTAAACTCAATTGAATTCTTACGAAGCAAATATAAATAATTTGCATTAAGTATTGTTTAAAAAACAACTTGTTCACATAATTCTTTTTTGCTGCGTCAGAATCGTGCGGAACAGTAGCGCCACTTAAATGGTTCTCCAGAAACACTTTCTTTGCTTGCGAATCCTGCAACACACCCACGCCATTCCATGCAGGAACGGCATTTATCAATCGGATTACGGTGGTGGCAATTTATTGACCAGAAACGTTTGAAAACATCATGTGTAATTATACCAAACGTCAGTTCGAGTGCGAAGCGTATCGAGAACCGTTTTAAATTATACCAAACGTCAGTTCGAGTGCGAAGCGTATCGAGAACCGTTTTTAATTCAAAATTTTCTTGTTCTCGATACGATCCCGCCCAAAATCGGGATCACTCGAACTGACGAATATGATCATCAAAAATCAATTACAATTGCATGGGTACTTCCATCAACAGGATTTCGGCACTAGCGGAATTAGCGGTAATTTTAATAGCATTGGTATCCCAGATTCCTACTCCGTCTCGCTCGTTTAAAGCAATGTTTCCTATGGCAAAATCGCCTTTCAAAACAAAAGCGTAGATTCCGTTTCCGGTTTTTTTTAATGCATACGTGGCAGCAAAATCCTTTTCGAATTTCCCTATATGAAACCACGCATCTTGATGAATCCAAACACCTTCATCCTCAGGATTTGGGGATAGAATTTGTTGGAGTTTATTGTGACGGTCGTTTAAATCTAAAGTAACTTGATCATAACGAGGCGTTACATTTTTTTTATTTGGATAAATCCAAATCTGCAAAAATTTAACCAGCTGGTCTTTATTTTTATTGTATTCGCTGTGAAAAATTCCGGTACCGGCACTCATGGCCTGAATATCCCCTTCCTTGATTACGGTAGTATTGCCCATACTGTCATGGTGTTCTAAATCGCCTTCGAGCGGAATAGAAATGATTTCCATATTGTCATGCGGATGTTTCCCAAAACCCATCCCCTGATTGACTCTGTCATCATTGAGCACGCGCAATACGCCAAAATTCATTCGCTCCGGATTTTGATAATTCGCAAAACTAAACGTATGATAGGATTCCAGCCAACCGTGATTGGCATGACCCCGCGTGTTTCCTTTGTGCAAAACAAAATGCGTAAGTACTCCTTCTGTATTTTTATCTGTATTTTCCATTGTTCTATTCTTTAAAAATATAATGCAAAGGTGCGTCAAAAAAAAGGCAGCTGCATTGAACCAGGACAAGAAATTAAAAATTATGAGACTTTAAAGTTTTGTCATTTTGGCTCTCACTTTACTTAAAAACTCAGCCGAAATCCCTAGATAAGAAGCAATGTAATGCTGGGCAACGCGCTGCGATAGTGTGGGATAATGTTCCAGAAACTCTATGTATTTTTGGGTCGCTGTTTTAGAAATAGTATGAAACAAACGGTCTTGCGTAACGGCCAGACTGCGCTGCATCAGGATGCGGAACGCGCGTTCAAACTTTGGTGCTTTGGCAAATAATTCTTCTTTTGCTTCCGGACTGAACAGCAAAAAATCACAATCTTCCAATGTTTCGATATACACACGGCTTGGTGCATCTTCGTATATACTAAAAGAAATATCGCTCACCCACGCATTCTCGAGGGCAAATTGCAGAATAACTTCAAAACCATTGTCGTCAATATAATATTTCCGGACACAACCTTTGATGACAAAAGCTTCAAAATGACACATTTCGCCTTCCTGAAGTAAAACCGTTTTCTTAGCAACGGTTTTATATTCCAGCAAAGAATTGAAAATTTCTAATTCTTTGGGTTCAAAAGTGACATAACGACTTATGTTTTTATTAATTTGGGAATACAATAGTTTCTCGTTTAGAATTTAAAGATAGCTAAATACCCTTAAAAAATGACTCGTAAATATATTAAATTAGCAAGATTTCCTCAAAAAACAAAATCTGCTCTCGATTAAATTCCTATTTTTGTTCCAATAAAAACATAATAAAAAAATTTATGCTCATTATAGGAATTGCAGGTGGTACAGGAAGCGGAAAAACAACCGTTGTACATCAGATTATGAATGAATTACCACAGACAGAAGTTGGTATTATTTCACAAGATTCATATTACAAAGAAAATCACGGACTCTCCTTTGATGAAAGAGCATTGATCAATTTTGATCATCCCCGAGCCATTGATTTTGAATTGCTAGTGGCCCACCTCAAAGAATTAAAGGAAGGAAATAACATTCACCAACCCGTTTATTCCTTTGTAACCCACAACCGGTCTGACGATACCGTTTTTACTCATCCCAGAAAAGTGATGATTGTAGAAGGAATTTTAATCTTGGCCAATCCCGAATTAAGAGAATTATTTGATGTAAAAATATACGTTCATGCCGATTCTGACGAACGATTAATCCGACGCATGAAACGCGATATAATGGAACGTGGCCGTGATATGAATGAAGTCCTTAACAGATACCAAACCACATTAAAGCCAATGCACGAGCAGTTCATTGAACCAACCAAGGCATTTGCGGACATCATTATTCCAAATGACAAATACAACACGGTAGCCATTGATGTGGTGCGCGCAGTAATAAATCAAAAAATTCTGTGATTTAGTTGTAATTTTAACAGAATAAGTATTAGGAGCTATTTCCCGCTTTCCGTTGCAATCTTTTAGTAGGTGAATCTTCCTTCGTCAGTATCACCTACTAAAAGGATTTCCACTATAATCGGGGCTAAAAAAAATAAAAAAAATGACAAATCCATATAAAGACAAACCTTGGTTTAAATTCCTGAGCAACAAATATGTCTGGGTCCTGTTGTTCTTTTCGTCTTGGATGATTTTTCTGGACAACTATTCGTATTTTGATCATCGCATTTTAGACAAACAAATTGAAGATCTGGAAGACAATGCAGAATATTACAAAGACGAAATAAAAAAAGACAAAGAGAATATCAAACAATTAAACAATTCCGAACAAATAGAAAAATACGCCCGAGAAAAATACTATATGAAAAAAGATAGTGAAGACATTTACATCATCGAATTTGAAGGCGACACGATTCAAAAATAAAATCCCATTCCCAACCATTCCCAAAGGGAAGAGAGTGTACAATTTATAGTAATTATTAAAAACAGAACACCAAGTTTCGGTTCCCTCTCCTATGAAGAGGACTGGAGTGAGGAAAATGACTAACAAAATGGATACAAACCTTTTCGATGATTTCAACCCCATTTCCTCCAAACAATGGAAACAAAAAATCCAATTTGAACTCAATGGAGCGGATTACAATGAAACCGTAGTTTGGAATTCTCCGGAAGACATTCAGGTAAAACCTTTTTACCACAAAGAGGAGTTTACAAAAGTATTCCCCGTTTCCACAAAAGCAACAGAATTTAGAATTTGCCAAAATATATTTGTCTACGACCTTGAAAAATCAATAGAACGGGCATTAGACACATTGAATCGCGGGGCAGACAGCCTGCGCTTTACAATAGAAAACGAATCAATTAACGTTACCGATCTATTGGAAAAATTGCCTTTAGAGAACGTTACCGTTTATTTTAACCTGGGATTTATTTCAATCGATTTCGTCAAAAAAATTGATGTTTTCGCCAAGAAAAGCAACACTGTAATTTTCTGTAATCTGGATCCTATAGGACAATTAGCTAAAGATGGAAACTGGTTTACAACGAAAGAAAAAAGCAATTTTGACACCCTGAATTTGCTTTCGGCAGCAACAACATCGGTATCGCTACTTAGTATCAACGCTGCGTTGTATCAAAATGCCGGTGCCACTATCGTACAGCAAATTGCTTATAGTGTAGGACAAGCCAATGAGTATTTCAATAGAATTGACGCCATAAATACACCCATTGTTTTTGAAGTGGCCGTAGGAACAAATTACTTTTTTGAAATTGCAAAACTGCGTGCGTTGCGGTTGCTTTTTAATCTCATCGCCAAGGAATACAACCATACTTTAGCGTGCAACATCATCGTTTCGCCTACCAAACGTAACAAAACATTATACGATTACAATATAAATATGTTGCGCACCACAACTGAATGTATGAGTGCCATTATTGGAGGAGCGGATGCTATTGCCAATTTACCTTATGATGCTTTGTACCACAAAGACAACGAATTTGGCGACCGCATAGCGAGAAACCAATTGTTGATCCTCAAAAATGAAAGTTATTTTGACAAAGTCAATAATCCAGCAGACGGCAGTTATTATATCGAAAACCTAACCAATCAACTAGCGGAAAAAGCATTGGCTTTATTCAAAGACATAGAGGCAAATGGCGGTTTCCTGAAACAACTTAATGACGGAATCATCAAAAGAAAAATTCAGGAAAGTGCGGATACCGCGCAGGAACTATTTGATTCTGGGAAAGAAATTTTATTGGGAACAAACAAACATCCTAACAAACAGGATAAAATGAAACATGATTTAGAATTGTTTCCTTTTGTAAAAGTCAAACCAAGAAAAACCTTGATCACACCCATAATCGAAAAACGTCTGGCAGAAAAAACGGAACAGGAACGATTGGATCTTGAATAGTAAGCCCGACGCTGTTATTTAATTTAATACCATTGGAAAAGAGTATATTTACTTTGCTAAAAACATAAAATAATGGAACCCATAAGACAAATCGTTAAGGTGAAAAATCACAAAATAAGCATCACACTGCCGAATGATTTTAATGCTGATGAAGTTGAAGTGATTATTCTTCCAAAGTCGAATACTTTAGAAATCCCTCAATGGCAAATGGACCAAGTTAGAGAAAGAACTGAGAAATATCTTAAGAATCCATCTTCAGCTCAAGATATTGATGATTTTCTAAAAGATATTGACGGTGGGTTATAAAATTGTAATTGTAGAGGAAGCTAAACTTGATTTCAAAACAGCTTTGGATTGGTACAAAGGCATTCACCCTAAATTGGGCGATACGTTCTCCAATTCGTTCAAGGAAAGTTTAAAAATAATTAAGTCAAATCCATTACTTTTTCAAATAATATATGATAAGACCAGAGTAGCTTTAATTGAAAATTTTCCATACTTAATTCATTTCAACAGCTACGAGAACACAATTGTCATTACAGCTATTTTTCATACTTCAAGAAATACTGAAATATGGACTGAAAGGAATTAAAATTTCAAAAAACTATAATCTTTGTACTAAACAAATGAAAAGAAAAGATTTACAACACATACAATTAAAAAGTACAGCGCTAAAAGTCGGGCATGAAAATGCTGTGGCTGATGCATTTCTAACTGCAGAAGGAATAGAAGTAAAACCTACGTATTCAGAACAAGATATTAAGAATCTTACTCATCTTGATTTTGGGGCTGGTTTTGCTCCCAATTTACGCGGCCCATACACCACAATGTACGTCCGCCGACCATGGACGGTGCGTCAATATGCCGGATTTTCAACTGCCGAAGAAAGCAATGCTTTTTACAGGAGGAATCTGGCTGCGGGTCAAAAAGGACTATCCATTGCTTTTGATTTACCCACACACCGCGGCTATGATTCCGATCATGAGCGCGTAGTGGGCGATGTGGGGAAAGCAGGAGTTGCCATTGACTCCGTGGAAGACATGAAAGTATTATTTGACCAAATTCCGCTTAATGAAATGTCCGTTTCTATGACAATGAATGGCGCTGTTTTACCTATTATGGCTTTCTATATTGTCGCCGCCGAAGAACAAGGCGTAGCACCCGAGTTGCTTTCCGGTACGATACAAAATGACATTCTCAAAGAGTTTATGGTCCGTAATACCTATATTTATCCGCCAACGCCTTCGATGAAAATCATTGCTGATATTTTTGAATTTACCAGCAAAAAAATGCCCAAATTCAACTCGATTTCCATTTCTGGCTACCACATGCAAGAAGCGGGAGCCACGGCTGATATTGAACTGGCGTACACGCTGGCCGATGGATTGGAATACATCAGAACTGGATTAGCAACCGGAATGAAAATTGATGAATTCGCCCCACGACTGTCCTTTTTCTGGGCGATTGGAATGAACCATTTTATGGAAATTGCCAAAATGCGCGCAGGAAGAATGATCTGGGCAAAATTAGTAAAGCAATTTGAACCAAAAGACGATAAATCATTAGCGTTACGAACCCATTGTCAAACTTCGGGATGGAGTTTAACCGAGCAAGATCCCTTTAACAATGTGGCAAGAACCTGTATTGAAGCAGCAGCAGCAGCTTTTGGAGGCACACAATCTTTGCATACCAACGCCTTAGATGAAGCAATTGCGTTACCAACAGATTTCTCGGCCAGAATTGCCAGAAACACGCAACTTTATTTACAAGACGAAACTAAAATTACTAAAACGGTTGATCCTTGGGCAGGCAGTTATTATGTAGAAAGTCTGACAAATGAAATTGCTGAAAGTGCCTGGAAACTCATTCAAGAGGTAGAAGAACTGGGCGGTATGACCAAAGCTATTGAATCCGGAATTCCGAAACTTAGAATCGAGGAAGCAGCAGCCAGAAAACAAGCGAGAATAGACAGCGGGCAGGATATTATTGTGGGCGTTAACAAATATAGATTAGAAAAAGAAGACCCTTTACAGATTTTGGATGTGGACAATCAAATGGTCCGCAAGCAACAATTGGAACAATTAGACCGAATCAAAGCGACCAGAGCTACTGAAAAAGTGCAGGAATCGCTGAAAAAATTAATCCTTTGTGCGCAAACTGGTGAAGGAAATTTACTGGAAATAGCGGTTGAAGCCGCTCGAAACAGAACTACGCTGGGTGAAATCAGCGATGCGCTGGAAACAGTTTTTGGAAGATACAAAGCACAAATTAAATCCTTTAGCGGTGTGTATAGCAAAGAAATAAAAGACGACAAAAGCTTTGAAAAAGCAAAACAACTGGCAGATGAATTTGCAAAAAAAGAAGGACGTCGCCCTAGAATCATGATTGCCAAAATGGGACAAGACGGGCACGATCGTGGCGCTAAAGTGGTGGCTACCGGGTATGCTGATGTTGGTTTTGATGTTGACATTGGCCCCCTTTTTCAAACACCAGCTGAAGCGGCCAAACAAGCGATAGAGAATGATGTGCACATCCTGGGAGTTTCCTCACTGGCGGCAGGACACAAAACGCTGGTACCACAAGTTATTGCAGAACTTAAAAAATACGATCGAGAAGATATTATGGTCGTGGTAGGTGGCGTAATTCCGGCACAAGATTATCAGTTTCTATTTGATGCCGGTGCGGTTGCCGTTTTTGGCCCTGGCACAAAAATCAGTGAAGCGGCTATTAAGATATTAGACATTTTAATGGACAGTTTCGACTAAAACTACAGCCTATTATTTTGACTCAAAATTTAAGAACATCAATCGAAAGGTTGGTGTTTTTTGTTTTAAATCAGATGCCTACCCGCTAAACGGACTACGTTTATAAAACGGAACAAAAAACACTTATTATTTTGATTCTTTTAAGCATTGCAATCGTATCAAATGTTCAAGAAACGGAGAAAGCAAAAATCAAAAATAGAAGGAAACCATCAATTTAGTGGTGCGTCCCAATAGAGAAATCCTTAAGGCTAAATAATTCGACTATGGGATAAAAGAAAAGAGGCCGTCAAATAATGACAGCCTCTTTTTTTAAGATAAAAAAGGAATTAAATGTTTTTTGCCTTTGCATTATTATCCGCAATAATACACGAAGTATCATACCCGCCAAACATTTTCATATAGCTTTTTATAGAGCTACCATATGCGTCTCTAAAATTTCGTTTTCCTTTATTTTTAAAATATTTTTTTACAGAACCCGCTCCGCCAAGGTGAGCTGCCGCTAATATCCCGGATTCGGTAACGAATATTCCGTTTAATATAGTGCCTTCGTATTTTTCAATTTCTCTTTTCAGCTCCCATTTGTTTTTCGCCAGTAGCGCTAGAAATGCTTTTTCCTGTAATTCAGGACTATTCAAAAAGGCAGACCGATTATAGACTCCAACCGAATTAAGTGTCTCAATACCAAACTGATATTTCCCCATATACCCGAGGGAGTTCACTTTTTTGTATTTACTTTCGGATTCTCTATATCCAATAGCTTCTTTAAAACCGATAAAGAAATTTCCGGTAAAAGGAATGTTTAATTTGGTGTATTCATTTTGTTCTTCAGAAGGAAATAAGTAGTGTGCTCCCTCATCTTCATTAATAAGAAACCAAGGACTGGTTTCTAGGTTAAACGGTTTAAAACCTGAGCTTAAAAAAACTGTAATCACAGTCAGACCTGTGTAAAAAGACCACTTCTTAATCATAAATTGTTTTTCTTCAAAACGCTGTCCCGTTAAGAAATTTCTATGCGCAAAGATACAACAAAAATAACAAGTCTGATAATCAAGTATTTAAACTTTTCTAAAAATAAATTAAGTGGTATTTTATATCGTTAAAACGCACGAATTCAATTGTAGGTGCCGGAATTTTAACCGTGTTCAGAACGGAAAAAACAGTCTTTAAAAAATGGGACTGCGTCTTTATTTTCGTCAGATCAACATCAATACTCAAATAAAACTGTCGGAATCTTTGTGGATTTGTGGTTGAAAAAGCGTTATTATCGCTATTTCCGGTCAGCATTCCTTCGGCTCCGTAACCCAAAGCTACATTTAGCCATTTTGGAATCCTGGAGCGTTTTGCAAAAGAGTGCAAATTAACAGAAAGCCAATAGGTTTGTCCATTATAGTCTTTTAGAATTTGCTCTGTAAAAGAACTGCCCAAAACTTCCGGTCTGTAATTGGCATATTGGGTGGTATGAAAAGAGAATTTAGGGGTAATACGCTGTTCATTCCAGATTAATTCCTGAGAAACGTATAAAGCTGTCCCGGAAGCATTGGCAATTATATCGCCATAGGAGGCACCCCACGCAGCAGAATATCCATCCAGAACCTCAACGGCGGTAAGAAATGCAAAGCCCAATCCGGCTCCGTATAGTAGCTGATTTTTTTTAGAAGCCCCACTCCACTGCAGCATTTGGGCACCAAGACGTCCCAGATGATACGAAGAAAATACATGCCCAGATTTGTCCATCTGCAGCCAATCAGTATTGTCATTTATAAAATGAAAATCAGATTTGGGATAATCAGCGTACCAAAGTTGGTTTAAACCGATCAGCGTTCCTGCGGTCAAAGCACCTTCAGCAACAAACACCCCTTTTTGCTTTTTCCTATTCAAAGAATCGGAGGGTTTAAAAAAAGATTCCGCACGCTCTTGGGCAAATACAATTTGGAAACCCACTAAAAATAAAAATAAAATCCCTTTTTTTAATCCCAAAACTATCTTTTTACGCCTTGGCTGTTGATCCAATCCGAATATTTTTTGGCATTTTTATTATGTTCCTCTAATGTGGCAGCAAACTCATGGTATCCAAAACGTTCCACGCTGGCACAAAAATAAATAAACTTGTTTTTCTCAGGATCCAAAACCGCTTCCATGGCTGTAATATCAGGCATAGCGATAGGTCCAGGAGGCAGTCCTACGTTCATATAGGTATTATACGGATGTGCCATTGTCAAATCTTTGTAGAAAACCCTTTTGATAACCTGATCAAAATCGTTTGCTTTCTTCTTTATCGCAAATATTACCGTTGGATCTGCCTGCAATGGCATTCCCGTTCGCAACCGATTGAGATACACGCCGGCTATTCTTGGTCTCTCGTCTTTTTTTACGGATTCTTTGTGAACAATTGAAGCCAGAATAGTCGCTTCGATGGGTGTGAGTCCCTGTTTTTGCGCTTTGGCAACTCTTTCCTTGTTCCAAAAATTACGGTATTCCTTAATCATTTTATCACGGAACTTTTCAGCGGTAGTGTTCCAATAAATCTCGTATGTATTTGGAATAAACAGTACCAAAACAGTCTCTTCATTGAACCCGTTTTCTTTCAAGAAAATAGAATCTTTGAAGGAAGTCAGTAATGACAAGCTATCCGCTTCAATTTGTGAACCTACACGCCCGGCTAAATTCTCAATACGTTCCTGATTATTAAAAGCCAACTTTACTGCTGAATTAAGACGCAATGTTTTTACCAGTTCATAACTGTTCATTCCCTTTTTGAATAAAAAACGCCCCGGAATTACATTATCAGAATAGCCTCGTTTATTGGCCACCATCTCAAAACGATCCAAGTTTTCGACATACGGAGCAATTATTTTTTTGACCTCTTCGTAATTGGAATCCGTTGGCACGTATACGTACACTTCGTTCTCTGAGAATTTGGTGTTAGAAGAAAAAATTTGGCGCAAAATAACCAATCCGTATAGCATCAGTATTCCTATTAAAACAACAGCGGTAATGGTAATAATTTTCTTTAATTTCATATATGGTATTTTTATTGGAAAAGTAGTATTTTTAACTTTAGTTTGAAATTATGATGAATTAAAACTACATTTTTTAAAATTTAGTATTGATCAATTGAAAAACAGCTTCGTCTTTATAAATACCATTTACAAAAGTCCACTCCTTTTTGACGCCTGTCATTTTGAATCCAAATTTAGTAAAAAGTGCTTTACTAGCTTCATTTTCGGTTCCAATATTTGCATATAACTGGTGTAAATTTAGATTATAAAAAGCATATTCAATTAATAATTCCAAAGCTTCCGAACCAATATTCTGTTTTCGATTTTTGCTTTTTTGAATGACAATACCTACTCCCGCCCTGTTATTCTTTGGATCAAAATCAAATAAATCGATCAAACCTAGGGCCGGGAAATCCTGATCCTGACAAATAGCCAATCGCAATTGCTTGGCTTCATAAATATCCTGATGAGCATTTTCTAAATATTGCTTGACTAAAAACCGGCTGAATGGCGTATGCGTATTGCTGACTTCCCAAATGCTCTGGTCGTTTTCTATGGCATATACAAACTCCAGATCATTGGGCTCTAATGCCCGAATGTAGATATTGTCTCCTTTTAATGTTTTCATTTTAAAATTAAGATTTTACTTAATTATTTTTATACCCTATTTTTTTTCTAGGTTCGGTATTATCTTTTTTGTCAATTAGTTCATCAAGATAATTAAACACAAGTTCTATATTTTTAGTGTGATTGGAGAGTTTCTTTTTAATTTCTTCAATTTCTAATTTCATACTCATAGTATCGGTAAGCATCGCTCTTATTTTTGTGAAAACACGTATAATTTGAATATTTACTTTTATAGCAGTAGTGCTGTTAAGTACACTTGACAACATTGCGACACCTTGTTCTGTGAATGCCATAGGCATATACCTTGTTCCTCCCCAACTTGAGGTGCCAATTTGGCTCCTCAAATTATCGAATTCTAACTGATTAAGTTCAAACATAAAATCTTCTGGAAAGCGTTCTATGTTCCTACGAACCTGCCGCTTGAGTTGTTTGTTTTCTACCGCATAAAGTTCCGACAAATCTTTATCTAACATAACTTTTTGATCTCTTATCAAATAAATTTTACTGCTGATAATATCATCCGGAATCATAATTGCTTTAACCATATTTTCTACTTTGTTCGTGAAAATTATTTTTTAACTGAATAAAAATTAAATCCTTTAGCTTCCTAATTAAATAATAATTGTTCCTTTAAATACAAATTCAGCTGGCCCTTTAAGGAAGACTTTGGAAAATTGTCCTTCCTTTTTTTCGAAAGAAACGACTAATTTTCCACCTTCTACATTTAAATCGATCGAAGTAGCATTTGTTTTTCCAATAACGTTCATTGCAATTGCTACTGCTGTTGCGCCTGTTCCGCAAGAAAGTGTTTCATCCTCTACGCCTCTTT
This sequence comes from Flavobacterium sp. GSP6, assembly GCF_003984855.1. Classification (NCBI taxonomy): domain Bacteria; kingdom Pseudomonadati; phylum Bacteroidota; class Flavobacteriia; order Flavobacteriales; family Flavobacteriaceae; genus Flavobacterium; species Flavobacterium sp. GSP6. The sequence goes on along the minus strand of NZ_RYDO01000004.1, from coordinate 5,808 downwards.
CATACGTTCGCATAGAGAAAGTGGCCTGGTCAATTTGTTTGACAAAATTGATGTTACTTCCTGCTTTCCCGTACAAATCTCCGTATCGAATAGCAGCTCCGTTTTCCTTGATATTGTAATTTTCCAGATCGTCTACCAGTTGTACATGATGCGGCGATCCCGTATTTAGAAACACATGATCTGTACTGACTTTTACGGCATCAACATCAATCATTTGTAATGATACCAATCCGTCATCGTCAATTGTGGCGTGATGCAAACCATCTGTGGCTATGAAAGTAGCTTTATTCTCAATTACCTGCAGCTTTTTGGCGAAAGCCACTAAACAGCGTCCACCATTGCCACACATGGAACTTTGGTTTCCATCGGAATTGTAATAAACCATTTTGAAATCGGTGGTCGTTGCGAGATTCGAAGCAATCGTGTCGTTTTCCAATAAAATAAGACCATCACCACCTATTCCAAAACGTCTGTCGCACAAGTGCGCAATGTGTTGTGTATTCTCTTTTGGGAAAAAATTCGAACGATTATCAATCAGGACAAAATCATTTCCTGTTCCTTGGTATTTATAAAATTGTAGTTGCATTTTAATTTCTATTGTGTGCTACAAAAGTACGAACTATTAATGAAATGTTAATCATTGTTAAAGAGCGTTAAACTGTATTTTAGGAAGCTATTTTATTTTTAATTTTACAAGTAAATATCTTAATAAACGAATTTAATTATGAAATCGCCATGACAGAAGCTGTCGCAAACACCAATGAAGATCTGGCGATACCATATTCCTATAAAAAACAAATATTATCTACATATGAAAAAAATTTCAACTCTTTTTTTGGTTTCGTTGTTGAGTGGGGGAGTCACACTTGGCGCTTACAAATTATTATTTGACACCAATGGGTATTTTTCCAGTGAAAAAAATGCCTTGGTAACAGCTGCATCTGATTCGTATGAAACGAAAGTAGGACTGTCTCCCGAGATTCTTGATTTTACCGAGGCTGCAGAAAAAACAATTCATACGGTGGTACACGTAAAAAACGTCTCCCGCAGAACGATTACCAATCCCATTTTAGAATATTTTTATGGGTATAAAGGCGGACAATCCCAGGAACAAGTAGGAACGGGTTCCGGAGTAATCATTTCTGAGGACGGTTATATAGTGACCAATAATCACGTCATCAAAGGCGCATCAGAAATTGAAATTACCTTAAACAACAAAAAATCATACATGGCAAAACTTATTGGAACCGACTCTAAAATGGATATTGCTTTATTGAAAATTGATGCGAATGAAAAATTACCGTATACTGTTTTTGCCAATTCTGATTCGGTGAAAGTGGGTGAATGGGTTTTGGCTGTCGGAAATCCGTATAATTTAACCTCTACGGTAACAGCCGGAATTGTTTCGGCGAAAGCCAGAGATTTAGGCACCAGCGGAATTCAGTCTTTCATACAAACAGATGCTGCGGTAAACCCCGGAAATAGTGGTGGTGCCTTAGTGAACACGCGTGGTGAACTGATCGGAATCAACACGATGATTTCCTCCATGACCGGTTCTTATGTAGGCTATTCGTTTGCAGTTCCTTCGAATATTGCCCGAAAAATCATTGAGGATCTCATGGAATACGGGAATGTACAACGCGGAATTCTTGGTGTTGAAGGAGGCGAACTAAATAGCGTGACTTCTAAAGAACTGGGAATCAATCAAACACAAGGCTTTTACATTAATAAAGTCACCAAAAATTCTGGTGCTGAAAAATCAGGACTTGAAAAAGGAGATGTCATCATCAAATTAGACGAATTAAATGTGGCTACTTTTGCGGATCTTTCCGGATACATCAATACGAAAAGACCCAATGACAAAATACAGGTTACCTATATCAGAGATGGAAAAACAAGAGTAGCTCCTGTAGTGCTTAGCAAAAATGAATTTTTCAGCGCCGAGTTTAAAGGCATCGAATTAGAAAATATTGAGGCTGCTGACAAGCAGAAATTCAAAATCGATTATGGCGTGCGAATCAAATCCATAAGCAGTCAAAATCTGAAGCAATACGAAGACGAGCTGGTGGGAAATATTATCTTGAGTATTGACAATGTCAAAGCTACGGATGTTGCAACGGTATCCCAACTTTTAAGTAAAAAAGAGGAAAACCAAACCATACGCATCGAAATGATTACTAAAAAGGGAGAAGTCATGCGTGTAATTCTCTAGCGCATTCCTGTTTTAAAAAAACCAAAGCCATCTTGATATTTCAAGGTGGCTTTTTTATTTTTAAAATAAATCCAAAAATAGCTTACGAAATCGATTGAAATGGGTATTTTTGCGCCAAATTTTAAAAAATACAATCCTTTATTTTCATTAAATTTTCAACATGGCAACTACAACTTTATACGAAAAGGAAGTTTCTTTTCAAGCCGACAGGCGACGTGCAGGAGTAAAACTGATTAAAATTATCAGCGATTTATGGTATGATAAATCCATTGAGATGGTTTTATTTAGAAACCCGCTAATCGACAGGAATGTTAGTGATATTATCAACCTGCATGAATATGCGGCTGAATTTGTAGGCAAACCCATTTCAGTATTTGATTCGGTTAAAATTGCAAAAGCGATTTTAGAATTGAATTTACCGCCTGCAAAATTAGACATTGGAAAACTGACGTACGAATATGGTTTAGAAGAAGATACATATCCTGACGCCAAGTATTTTGTCATTGACAAATTAAAAAATGCCAAAAACTCAGAGGAGATTCAACCAAAAGATGTGGTGCTGTATGGTTTTGGTCGCATTGGTCGTTTATTAGCCAGAGAATTAATGTCGAAAACCGGAAAAGGAAGTCAATTGCGATTGCGTGCCATCGTAACACGCGATAAAAATGATGCTAATTCTCTTGAAAAAAGAGCTTCTTTATTGCGTTACGATTCGATTCATGGTGATTTTCAAGGCTCCGTAACGGCTGATCCTGAAAATAATGCTTTGATTATCAACGGAACCACTGTACACATTATTACGGCAAACGGACCTGAAGAAATTGATTATACGCTTTTTGGAATCGATAATGCATTGGTTATTGACAACACGGGTGCTTTTACCACGCACGAAGCACTAAGCCGCCATTTGGTTTCCAAAGGTGTGGAAAAAGTATTACTTACCGCTCCAGGAAAAGGAGTTCCTAATATTGTTCATGGCGTAAACCACAACGAATACAACCCGGATGAAATCAATATCTTTTCGGCGGCATCGTGCACTACGAACGCTATCACGCCAATCTTGAAAGCTGTTGAGGATACTTTGGGCGTTGTCAAAGGACATCTGGAGACCATCCATGCGTACACAAACGACCAGAATCTTGTGGACAACATGCACAAAAAATACCGTCGTGGAAGAGCCGCCGCTTTGAATATGGTGATTACCGAAACGGGGGCCGGAAGTGCTGTTGCAAAAGCATTGCCTTCATTAGAGGGAAAATTAACGTCGAATGCCATTCGGGTACCGGTTCCTAATGGCTCTTTGGTCGTCTTGAATCTGGAAGTATCCAGAGAAACATCGCTGTTAGAAATCAATGCTATCATGAAAAAATATGCATTGGAAGGCGAATTAGTCGAGCAAATCAAATATTCGATGAATAACGAATTGGTTTCATCGGATATCGTCGGCACATCGCAGCCTGCCATTTATGACAGCAACGCCACCATTGTTTCAAAAGACGGAAAAAATATTGTGTTGTACATTTGGTACGACAACGAATACGGCTACAGCCATCAAGTTATTAGATTGGCTAAATACATTGCCAAAGTAAGGCGTTTTACGTATTACTAGCCTGCCGTTTACAGGTTGTGGATTTGCGATTGTAATTTTTTTTTAGTTTTAGTTTTAGTCCCCTTAGTTTTAAATTTGGAACAACCGCAACCCAGCCTGAATTCAATAGAAAATCCGTCCCGTTAGGAAAAACGAGACGGATTTTTTTATTTAAGTTTTTTTTTATTGTCCCGAATTGAAACGCAGATGACGTAGGATTATTGTTAAGTAAGAATTAGCACGCAGATCACGCGGATTAAGCAGATTTTCACTGATTTTAAAATAGTCAAACTTAAAATCAATATATCATTCCTCCTACCAGGCACTAAAAACCACTTACTATTCACTTTTCGCTTTTCACTAAAAAGATACTACTCCTTCGCTTTTGTCAAATAATACACCGGAATACCAATCAGCATAATCAAAACACCCCAACCGCTTGTACTGGTTTTGGTATACAACAAGGCGATACAAATTGCTGTCGCGATAATTAAATACAGTGCCGGTAAAAATGGATATCCAAAAGCTTTATACGGTCTTTCGGCATCTGGCATTTTCTTGCGCAGAATAAATATTCCGAGAATAGTCAGAATATAAAATATCAAAACGATGATGACCACAAAATCCAATAAATCCCCATATTTTCCTGTCAAACACAACGCCGAAGCCCAGATACACTGCGCCCAGATAGACCAAGCCGGAACGCTGGCATGATTCAATTCAGCAGCTTTCTTGAAGAAAACACCATCTTGCGCCATCGTATAATACACTCTGGCACCGGCCATAATCAATCCGTTGTTACAGGCAAAAGTCGAAATCATAATCATCACCGCGATTATTAATGTTCCCACCGAACCAAAAATACGTTGCGAAGCCACAACAGCCACACGATCTGATTCGGCCGTAGCAATTTCATACAAAGGCACAACAGCCAAGTACATCAAGTTAGCCAAAATATAAATCACACTCACGATTAAGGTTCCTAAAAACAAACTCAATCCCACGTTGCGTTTTGGATTTTTTATTTCTCCAGCTATAAAAGTTACTCCTTCCCAAGCCACACTAGAGAACATTGAACCTACTAGTGCTGCCGAAATTCCTGATATCAACGCCGTTCCGCTAATAGGCAACCACGAACCCGTTTCCACATTCAGGGCTTGTGACGTCCAGACATTGTTCCAGTTCGCGTCCCAAACTTCTGCTTTGGCAGCCATAAAACCAAAAATAATCAAACCTGCCAACGACAGAATTTTGATAACCGTCAGAACCGTCTGTAAAATCTTAGAGTTTTTTACCCCACGGCTGTTGATGTAACTCAACAAAATTATCGTGAAAATAGACACAATCTGAGCCGCATTGAGTTTAAAATCCCCTATCTCATATAAAATATTCTTATCACTTAAAGGCGCGTATAAATAGGCGGCAAATTTGGCAAAAGCCACACCCACGGCAGCAATGGTACCGGTTTGTATCACCGCAAAGAAACTCCAACCGTACAAAAAACCCACGAGTTTCCCGTAGGCTTCCTTGATGTACACATACTGCCCGCCCGCTTTAGGAAACATCGCGCTCAACTCACCATAACTCACGGCAGCAATCACGGTAATCGTTCCTGTAAGCACCCACATGGCAATCAACCAACCCGCAGAACCCAGCTGTCGCACCATATCCGAGCTCACAATAAATATCCCGGAACCTATCATAGAACCCACCACAAGCATGGTTCCGTCGAGTAATCCTAATTCTCTTTTAAAATCGTCTGGTTTATGGTCTTCCATGTTTTTTTGGGTTTTGGGTTTTGGGTTTTGGGTTTTTAATTGGCTAAAGATATACTTTTTTTGGAAATTTCATAAAAAGGACAGAGAAAGTGACAACAAAGTGAATCGTGAAAAGTGAGTGGTGAGTGGTCAAGATTGAAGTTGTTCCTTTGGGCGTGACCCCAATGTCATTAAGTTAAGGTTTTATTGTTTTGATTTACAGCTATTTATTGTATTTAAAATTAGGTTTT